>JAJYNP010000036.1 GCA_021786265.1 Chloroflexota bacterium | reverse complement strand
GCGACCACGTGGACCCCGTCGCCCACACAGGCACGACCACGATCTCGAACCTCGTCGACCGCTGCTACCCGTGCCACGCGGCCAAGACCGAGCGCGACCGCAGAGCCGGGCTCTTGGGGAGACGGGCCAGGGCCCGGGGCCCCGGCCCGCCGTGACGACCCCGGAAGGCGGGCGGGTGCGGGGTGGCGGAAGTGGCGGGGGTGGGCGCGGGTTGCGGGGGGCTGAACGCCGCCGCGGGGACGGGCGGACCGGCGGCGCGGATCCCGGCGCGCGGGCGGGGGCGCAGCGGCGCGGTCGAGCGGGGACATCGCGGGGGCGGGGGCGCAGCGGCGCGGTCGAGCGGGGACATCGCGGGGGCGGGGGCGCAGCGGCGCTGGGGTATCGCGCTGGGGTGGCGGCTCGTGATCCGCGCTGTTGTCGGTTCAGGGGACGATCTTCCACTCCGTCGGTTTGATGATCGGATCGGTGATCCGGCCGAGCGCTTCCCACAAGGCCACGTAGTGCCGCGGGAGCAGGTCCGTGCCCGCAGACATGAGGCTCGAGTTCGTAGAGCCGAAGTACGGGATCTCGAGCCCCGCTGAGCTCACGAGCGCCGCATAGCTGCTCTGGATATCCGCCCGCTCTCCAGTCGTGGAAGCTGTCACCTTGCCGGCCTTGCGCTTCTGATCGAGGTTGACGCCCTCCATCATCTTGTCGCGGTCACGGGATGCAAGCAGCTGCGCCACCTTTTGGTCCAGCGTCTTCGGGCCCCAGGCGAAGTACTCGTCGGGGTTCCCGAGCATGTGGCCGAACTCGTGCACCGCGACCGAGTACGGGTCCCCCGTGAAGCCCTGCGCGAAGGTGTTGTCCACGCCCAGCTCCACCTTGCGCCTACCGGGATCGGACTGGAGCTTGGCGGCGTCCTTCGCCTTCGCGAGATCCAGCTTGGCCTGCTTTCGCGTCTCCTCTCGCCTGGACTTGCTACGGACCTCCGCCTCCCGGATCGCCTCGGCCGCCGCGTCGCGGTTCGTCGATTCCTTGACGTCGTACCCCGGCATCTTCGCCTTGAGCTTCGCCGCGACCGCTGCCGCCCGCGCCTGGTCGAGGTTGCGCTCCTTCTTGAACAGGCCTCCCGCTTCGTCCTTGGCGATGTACCCCATCGCGGTCAGCGGGACCTTCGGGGCGCCGGGCAGCTTGCTGGCGAGGACCTCGCTTGCGACCTGGTCGATCTGCGAGCCGTCGGTGACCGTCGCGCTGCCCTTCTGGAAGAAGATCGTGCGCACCTTGCTCGCTCTGAGGACCCTCTCCATCCTCGTGGCTTCGTGGGTCGCGATGTTGCAGCGGATCGACTGGCTCTGATGCGGGGCGGGGGTCACATCGTTCTTGTAGAAGAACGCGCCGGACTGCTGGCCAGCGTTCGACCCTTCTCGGCCGACCATCGCCCGTCCCGGCCCGGAACCGACTTCCACGGCATAGTGCGCCTTGTCCTTCGCCACCGTCTCCACCCGCACGACCGGGACGACGTCGAGATCTGTGAAACCCGGCTTCGTACACGTGAAGTGGTACTTGCCGCTCCACCCCTGCTCGACCTGCGCGATGAAACGGTCCTGGAACTGCTTCTCGTCATCCGGCGTCCAGGTGCCCTTGAACTCGAAGTGGATCTTGACCGTGATCACCAGCTGGCCGGTCGTGGCGTCGTACTTCGCGTCGAACTTCCCCATCCCGGTCGAAGGCACGTTGTCGACCAACGTGCTCGCCAGGGAGTTCGACATCTTCTTGTCGAAGAATGCCCTGCTCGCGACGTCGAGACGCCCACCGAGCATCGTCCCCGTCGCCCGGTTCCCGACCGACTGCTGCATGGCGAGCACCGGGTTGACGCTCGTCCCCTGCGGACCGACGTCGGGCTCCTGCTCCACCGCCGTCTCTCGAGTGCTCAGCAAATCGGTCATGACCATCCCCTCCCCGAAAGCGACCGGGCAGCGTGCGCCCGCATTGCGCGTCCCGACAGTAGCAAGCGGCGTGCGGAGACGTCCGCAGGCATGACCGTGCCGTCGAGGGCGGGGTTGGGGGGCGAGGACCCGGCATGCCGCGCGCGGAGGCGGGATCCAGAGGACCCGGTCCGCCGCGCCGATGTCAGTCCGCCACCAGCGGCCAATAGCTTCCGAATTCGGCCTCGGTGCACAAGCGGCCGAGCTTGCGGTACTCGCGGGCGAGGCAGCGCACGACGTCGGTCATCGTCACGGGCTCCCCGCTCTCGGCCGCAATGTAGGCCGCGCTCAGGCACACGCTTCGGATGTTGCCTCCCGAGAGGGTGAACGCCGTCGACAGGAAATCGAGGTCCAGGTCGCCGGCTCGCGGCACCGCAGGAGCGAGGCTGCACTCCCAGAGCGACCGTCGAAGCGGGGCATCGGGCATCGGGAACTCGACCACCGCGTCGAGGCGCCGGACGAACGCCTCGTCGATGTTCGATCGCAGGTTCGTCGAGAGCAGGGCGAGACCGTCGAATCGCTCCATACGCTGCAGAAGGTATGCGACTTCCAGGTTGGCGTACCGGTCGTTCGCGCCGCGGACCTCCGACCGCTTGGCGAACAGCGCGTCCGCCTCGTCGAAGAGCAGCACGCCGCCCACGCCGTCGGCCTCGGAGAACACGCGTTCGAGGTTCTTCTCGGTCTCGCCGACGTACTTGTCCACAACGCTCGCCAGATCGATGACGTAGAGGTCGATCCCGAGATCGCCGGCGAGCACCTCTGCAGACATGGTCTTGCCGGTGCCGGACACCCCGCAGAACAGCGCGACGACTCCTCTGCCTCGCCGCCCCCCAGGCCGCATGCCCCATTGGCCGAGCACCAGGTCGCGATGGCGGGCCCTTGCGGCGATCTCGCGCAGGTGCGCACCCACCGCGTCGGGGACGACGAGGTCGTCCCAGCTCACCGCGGGCTCGATCCGCTGCGCGAGCCGCTCGAGCCCCGGGTTGTTGAACTCGCGAGCACCGGCTCGAAGCGCCTTCGCGTCGATCGGCGACCCCTCCAGCTCGGCCCTGGAGCGCGCGACCGCTGCAGCGCGCTGCACTTGTTCGGGCGAGAGACGGAACTGCGCCGTCGCCGAGACCGGGTCGAGGCCGGCGCCGAGGCGAGGGCCGGAGCGCGGGCTTTGCAACGCCTGGCTCCATTGGTGGGCCAGCTCCTCGGCCGTCGCCGGAGGAACGGACAACGTCATCGGCGAATGGCGGCTCCACGAGTCGTCCCACGCGCCCCTCCCGTGAAGGATGACGCTGCCGCGCACTCGCGTCAGCGCCTCGATCACCGCAGCCACCGAGCCGCCCAGCGCGTCGAGAGGCCCGGCGACCAGGCCTGCTTCTTGCAGCGCAGCCTCCCTGGCAGCGGCGACAGCCATCTCGACTGCGGCCGAGCCCTGGGAAGCCGAGCCCCGGGAAGCCCAGCCCTGTGCGACCGAGCCCCGGGAAGCCCAGCCCTGTGCGACCGAGCCCTGTGCGATGCGTTCGAGGTGGCACACCATCGCCCGAGCCCCGGCTGACG
>JAJYNP010000125.1 GCA_021786265.1 Chloroflexota bacterium | reverse complement strand
GGCGCCGACGCGCCGCCGGGGGTGGATCGGCCTCGTGCAGGCTCGGCCCGCCCGCCAGGCGGCGACGCGCTGCCGGGCGCCGACGCGCCGCGGTCGACCGCGTCGTGGGTGCGCAACCGGTCAGCCACGGAGGTTCCACCAGTCCGGGTCGTCCCCTCCGGGGAACTTCGCCGCGTGCCACTCGTGACGGCAGTCCAGGCACCACAGGCCACCGAAATGCTCGCCGTCCACCGCGACGTTCGAGGACTTGCAGGCGGGACACTCGCGGCGTTCGGCCATCCAGGCGCCGTACTGGGCCTGGGTGACGTCCTCGCGGCGTCGCTCCGTCACTGCGCTCTTCGCGAGATCGCGCGCGGGGTCGCGGCGGGCGAGGGGCTTGGCCCTGGCCGACCCCCTCCGCCGCGGGTCGGATCCCATGTTCCCACTGGTCACGCGTCAACCCCTTTGCGGCTGCCCTGGTTGGGATGGCAGGCGCACGGTCCGTTCCATGAGAGCAATCGACCACGCGGGAGCAGCGCCGCAAGGGGCGGCGATGTCGTCACGGTACTCTCTCCCGGGCGATCGCGCACCGGGCAGTCCGTCAGGCCGGGCGATCCCCGGCCGGCAGCTTCTCGACGTCGATGGTCCGGACACGCCGCGTCCCCCCGGCGTCGGTGCGCACGAACACGGACGGGATGGCCGTCCCGGCAAGCGCCTCCACGACCGCCGTCTCGCCCGCATACAACCCGGTCCCGTTGATCCGCACACGGTCACCGACGGCGAAGTCCCCACCCCCTGCCCGCGCCTCCAGGTCGATCGACACAACGGTCGGTCGCTGGAACGGGACGTCGCGATTCGCGGCGCGCTGGCTGGTCGCGGTGCGGGCGGGCGGGTAGGTCTGCTTGCGCTTCCGCATGTCAGCTTCGCCCCCTCGGTCGCGCCTGCTCCTTCGGCGGTCGGGGCTCGTGGCCCGGGCGCGGCGGTCTCGGGGCGGTTCCGGGCGCCATGTCCGGTTTCCGGGGCTCCGGACCACGGGCGCGCGCCGCCTTGACCGACTGCGTGAAGGACTCCGCCGCTTCCGGCGGGAGGCTCCTGATCCAGGCGTCCTGGATCTCGCGCATCCGCTGCGTCTCCGCGGCTCGCCGCTCGCGAACCTGCACCGAGTACTTCGACATTCGATCCCCTCGCTTCGCTCGACGTCCGTGGGCCGTGCGCCAGTCGTCGATCGGGTCGCGGACCTGGAGGGCCGCGCCGCGTTCATCGACCGCGCCGACCGGGTCCACGGTATCGCCCGTTTGTGTTCGTTCTCAATCGCGCTCCGTGCCGGGGCCCGCGCGCGATCGGCCACGCACGAGCCTCACCGCACGAGACGGCGATGTGTGCACGGTACCCTGTTACGACGGATCGCGTACCGCGGTTCAGGCCGGGCCCGGCGACGCCGGTCGCTCGGCGGACTCGTTCGTCGCGCGAGGGCGGGTGCCGGCGGGGCCGCCAGCCGGCAGGGCGGGTGACCGGGGAGACGGCCGAGAGGGCCGGCGATGGCCTGAGGGTCTGGCGATGGGTCGTGCCGGCACGTCACCACTTGCGCCCTGCCCGCGGACTCGTAGACTGTCGCGTCAAGCCGGCCCGCGCCGCTCGGGCAGGGGCCGGCGGGCGCTCCAGAGCCAGGCAACCCCCGGATCGCGAGGTTCCCGTGCCGCGCTACGTCCCGGCGTCATCCATGGAGTCGCCGCGCTTCACCGGACCCTCCACGTTCGCGCGCCTGCCGTACGTGCAGGCCCTCGAGGACGTCGACCTGGCGGTGGTCGGCGTGCCGTTCGATACCGGGGTGACCTACCGGGTCGGAGGCCGCTTCGGCCCAAACGCCGTGCGCGCCGCGTCGGTGATGCTGCGCCCCTACAACCCGAACCTCGAGGTGGCCCCCTTCGAGGTCCTCTCCTGCGTGGACGCGGGGGACGTGGCGATCGTGCCGGGGTACACCCAGCGCAGTTACACCGCCATCGAACGCCACGTGGCGCCCATCGTGGGGGCCGGGGTGGTGCCGCTGCTCATCGGCGGCGATCATGCCTGCACGCTCCCCCACCTGCGCGCCACGCGCTCGCGCGGCCCGCTTGCGGTGATCGACTTCGACTCCCACACCGACGCCTGGGACAGCTACTTCGACGAGCAGTACAACCACGGCACCTGGATGCGGCGGGCCATCGAGGAAGGGCTCGTGGACACCGCCCACTCCATCGAGGTGGGCCTCCGCGGCTCGTTGTACGGGGCGGCCGACTGGACGAGCCTGACCGACGAGCTCGGCCTGGCCTACCTGACCACCGAGCAGGTGCTCGCGATGAGCGCCGACCAGGTGGCCGGCGCGATCCGCGCCCGGGTGGGCGACCGGCCCGCCTTCATCAGCTTCGACATCGACGTGGTCGACCCGGCCTTCGCCCCCGGCACCGGGACCCCCGAGCCGGGCGGGCTCTCCTCGCACGAGGCGCTCGCGATCGTGCGGCGGCTCACGGGGATCGACTTCGTGGGCTTCGACGTGGTGGAGGTGATCCCGGCCTACGACCCGGCCGGCCAGACCGCCTTCCTGGCCGCCAACCTGGCCTACGAGATGCTCTCGCTCGTGGCGCTGCGGCGGCGGGACCGTCCGTGACCGAGGCCCCGGTCCGGGCGTTCCGCTGGCCCGACGGCGTCCGTGCGGCGGCCGCCGTCACGTTCGACGTCGACGCGGAGAGCGCCATCCTCGCCGACGCCCCGGAGGCCGCCTCGCGCCTGAGCGTCATGACCCACCAGGCGTATGGGCCCCGGACGGGCGTGCCCCGGCTGCTGCGGATCCTGGAGCGGCGCGCGCTGCGGGCCACCTTCTTCGTCCCGGGTCACACCGCGGACCGTTTCCCGGACGCCGTCCGGGCCATCCGCGACGCCGGGCACGAGATCGGGCACCACGGCTACTGCCACGAGCCGGTCTTCCGGGCAAGCGCCGGCGAAGAGGAGGCGTACCTGCTCCGCGGGCTCGAGGCACTCGACCGGGTCGCGGGGGTTCGGCCGGTGGGGTACCGCGCGCCGTGGTGGGAGACGACGTACCGGACGCCGGCCCTGCTGGCGCGCCATGGGTTCCGCTACGACTCGAGCCTGATGGACGCCGATCGGCCGTACCGGCTCGACGCGTCCGGGACGGGCGACGAGACCGCGGCGGAGAAGACCCCGGGCCGACCCGGGATCGCCCCCGCCACGGCGCAGCCCTCCCCCACCCTGGTCGAGATCCCCATCCAGTGGGGCCTGGACGACTGGGAGCAGTACGCGTTCCTGCCCGGCCTCACCGGGTCGGGCGTCATCGAGAGCCCGGCCAAGGTGCTCGAGATGTGGAGCCTGGAACTCGAGGCGCAGGTGGCCGAGGGTGGCTGCTTCGTGCTGACAATGCACCCGTTCCTGACCGGCCGCGCGTCGCGGGCGGCGGCGCTCGAACGGCTGCTCGAGCGGATGCAGCTGATCGAGGGGCTCTGGATCGCCACGCTCGGCGAGATCGCGGACCACGTCGAGACGCTCG
>JAJYNP010000140.1 GCA_021786265.1 Chloroflexota bacterium | reverse complement strand
GGCCGAACCGGGTGAAGTCCGGCATGTTGAGCGACAGCGTGGACCAGAAGGCGATCATGCCCATCAGCGAGGGCGGGAAGACCTTGAACCAGAAGTCCGAGCCCCAGCCAAGCGTGCCGTGATCCTGGACGAGGGGCCCCAGGCCGCCGGCCTGGATGGTCATCCAGACGAGGAGGAGCACCGCGACCGCGAAGACGAAGGGTGCGGCCCAGTTCTCGAAGCGGCGGACGGCGTCCATGCCCCGGAGGATGATGAGGATGTTGAGGCCCCAGAAGACGATGAAGCTCAGCCACATCGTCCAGGGCTGCGAGGCCGCCGTCCCGAAGCCTATCGTGATCGGAGCCGCGTTCTTCCACCAGTCGCCCAGGATCGCCCCCATCAGGGTGTACACGGCCCCGCCGCCGATCCAGGTCTGGATGCCGAACCAGCCGCAGGCGACCCCGGCCCGCAGGAGGGCCGGCAGGTTGGCCCCGAAGACACCGAAGGAGGCCCGAGCGAAGACCGGGTACGGAATCCCGTACTTCGTGCCCGCGTGGCTGTTCAGGAGCATGGGCGCGAGCACGATGATGTTCGCGACCATGATGGTGAAGATGGCCTGGTACCACGCCATGCCGAGCGCCACGAGACCGGAGGCCAGCAGCCAGGTCGGGATGTTATGGGCCATCCCGATCCACAGGGCCACGTAGTTGTAGGTGGTCCAGGTCCGCCTGGCGATCGGGACCGGCGCGAGGTCAGCGTTGTGGAGCGGGGAGCCATCGAGCGCCGCGTCCACCGCGGGCATCAGCTCGTGCCTCCCATCCGGTAGGACGATCTCCCCCTGCATCGCCGCTGTCATGGCCATCCCTCCGTTGTGGTTCCTCAAGTCGTGAAACGCACGGATCGGTGATCAGGCGCCTGAGCCCGGGCTTACCTCCTGCTGCGGGTCCCTCCTCTCTCCTCCGCGCCCCTGCCCGCGCGGCGATCGGTCCGCGGTGACCGGCCGCGAGGCGAGCCACGCCGCGGCCCGAGGTGGGCTGCAGGTCCCGGCTCTTCCCCCCATCTGGCCTATGCGTCGCGGGCCAGCCGGCCTGCACATAGCGGGGACTGTACAGCCTCGGCATGGGCGACGGTAACCTGGATTCGCACGGCGGACCGCGGCCTCGGCGCTCGTGGCGGACGCCGGCAGCCGCTTCCGCCCCGGGGCGCCCGCGCGCACGACGCGGGTGCGGCGCGGGGCGTGGGGGCGCGCGGGGAGGGTGCGAGGAGCCCCGTCGCGGGTGTACGCTCGGCGCTTCTTCGACCGACCGAGCGAGGTGTGCCAATGACCCGGATCGTTCGCGGCGCGCTCTTGCAGACCGACTGGACCGGCGACAAGGAGTCGATGATCCAGAAGCACGAGGAGGCGGCCCACGAAGCCCGTCGCCAGGGCGCCCAGGTGATGTGCTTCCAGGAGCTCTTCTACGGCCCCTACTTCTGCCAGGTCCAGGACGCGCAGTACTACTCGTACACCGAGCACATCCCGGACGGGCCGACCACGCGGCGGATGCAGGACCTGGCGAAGCAGACCGGGATGGTCCTCGTGGTGCCGATGTACGAGGCGGACGAGCGGACGCCGGGCCTCTACTACAACACCGCGGCCGTCATCGACGCCGACGGCACGTACCTCGGCAAGTACCGCAAGACGCACATCCCCCACGTCCAGGGCTTCTGGGAGAAGTTCTACTTTCGGCCCGGCAACCTCGGCTACCCGGTCTTCGAGACCGCCATCGGCCGGGTCGGCGTCTACATCTGCTACGACCGCCACTTCCCGGAGGGCGCCCGGGCGCTCGGCCTGAACGGCGCCGAGATCGTGTTCATCCCGTCGGCGACGAGCCGCGGACTGTCGGAATACCTCTGGCGCATCGAGCAGGTGAGCCACGCGGTGGCCAACGGCTACTTCGTGGGCACCATCAACCGGGTGGGGATCGAGCCGCTCGGCGAGGACGACTTCTACGGGCAGAGCTACTTCGTCGACCCGCGCGGCCAGTTCGTCGGCGCGCTCGGCGACGCGCACAAGCCGGAGCTGCTGGTCCGGGACCTCGACCTGGACAAGATCCTGGAGGTCCGGAACACCTGGCAGTGGTACCGGGATCGGCGCCCGGACGCCTACCAGGACCTCGTTCGTCCCTGACGCCGGCCAGCCCGGTCACGAGACGGAGCGCAAGGGATCGGCCATGGACTTCGGGTTCACCCTCAAGCCCGACCATCCGATCGAGCGCATCGTGGCGCTCACGCGGCTGGCGGAGGCGTCGGGCTTCACGTACGGCTGGCTCTTCGACAGCCACGTGCTGTGGCGCGAGCCGTATCCGCTGCTGACGCTCATGGCGCAGGCGACGGACGCGATGCGCCTGGGGACGTGCGTGACGAACCCCGCCACGCGCGAGCCGAGCGTCACGGCCTCCGCGCTCGCCGTGCTCGACGAGCTGAGCGGCGGGCGCATGGACCTGGGCATCGGACGAGGGGACTCGTCGCGCCGTGTGCTCGGCAAGCAGCCGACGTCGATGGCGGAGCTGGAGGAGGCGATCCACGTCATCCGGGCTCTCGTCGAGGGGCGGCAGGTCGAGTATCGGGGCACGCTCCTCGCGCTGCCGTGGACGCCGGGACACCGCCTGCCGGTGTGGGTCGCGGGGTACGGCCCGGTCGCGCTGCGGCTGACGGGGCGCGTCGGCGACGGCGCGATGCTCCAGATCGGCGACCCGGACCTGATCCGGTGGTTCGTGTCGCAGGTGCGCGCGTCGGCGCTCGAGTCGGGCCGCGAGCGGGACGCGGTGCGGGTGATGGCCGCCGCCCCGGCGCACGTCGGCGACCTGGCCGAGTGCCGCGACCGGGTCCGCTGGTTCCCGGCGCTCGTCGGCAACCACGTCGTCGACCTCGTGAACCGCTACCGGGGCGACGACCTGCCGGCCGGCCTGACGACGTACGTCCGGACACGCACCGGGTACGACTACCTGCACCATGCCGAGGTGGGCTCGTCGAACGCCGAATTCGTGACCGACGAGATCGTCGATCGGTTCTGCCTGGTGGGATCGGTCGAGGCGCACGTCGCGAAGCTCCGGGAACTCGTCGCGGCGGGCGTCGACCAGTTCAACGTGTACCTGATGAACGGCGACGAGGACGCCCGCAGTTCAGCGGCCGACTCGCCACCGGCGCGTGCCTGGCCCCTGCGGCTCGGCACTGGACGCCGGTCGGTCGATCCCGAGCGTCTTCGCGATCAGCTCGGCTCGTGTGATGCCGGGCGCGTCAGCTGCAGCGCGTGCCGGACTTCGGGACCGTCAGCGAGATCAGGTACGCATCGACCGCGCTGTCGATGCAGGCGCTCTGGCCGTACGCCGTGTGCCCCTGTCCGACCCGCGTGAGGAGCACGCCCGACCGGAGCTCGCCCGCGAGTTTGACCGCCCACGAGTACGGCGTCGCGGGGTCGCCCGTCGTCCCGATCACGACGATCGGGGGCGCGCCCGCGGCGCGCGGCGCGACGGGGTCGTGGGCCGGGTGGAACGGCCAGAAGGCGCACTCCAGGC
>JAJYNP010000180.1 GCA_021786265.1 Chloroflexota bacterium | reverse complement strand
ATGCAGCAGGGCGCGGGCGACCGCGAGCTTCTGCTTCATGCCCCGGCTCCAGGACCCCACGATCTCGCGACGGCGATCCCACAGCCCCAGCCCCGTGAGCAGGTCCCGCACGCGCTCCCGACGCTCCGCGGGCCGCAGGTGCCACACCCTGGCGTAGAACTCCAGGTTGTCCTGGGCCGTCATCCGCTCGTACAACCCGGAGTACTCGAGCAGTGCCCCGCAGCGGTTCCTGATCGCCCCCGGGTCCGTCCGCGCATCCTGCCCAAGCACGGTGGCCGTCCCGCTGGTCGGCTCGAGCAGGCCCAGCAGCAGGCGGATGGTCGTGGTCTTGCCCGAGCCGTTGGGGCCCAGGAACCCGAAGATCGCGCCCGCCGGGACCTCCAGCGACAGACTGTCGACCGCGCGAAGCTTGCCGAAGTCGCGGGTCAGATCGGTCGTCCGGATCGCGCAGTCACTCACCCGATGCATGCCTCCGCAGAGCCGCTGGTCGCCAGACCCGATCCACCCGCCGCCAGAACCGATTGGGCCTGGCCGCCGGAACCGACCGACCTGGCCGCCGGAACTGGTTGACCTGGCCGTCGGAAGCGATTGTAGGGGCCCGGTTCCACGGCGCCGTCCGAGGTATCCTCGGCCCATGCGACCGACCACCCGTGACTTCGTCGGCATCGGGATCTTCATCATCGTGCTCGTCGCGCTTCTCGTCGTGTTCGTGGCAGCAGCTCTCCCGCCGGGACACCCCTGATGCGCGTGCGCCTCGCCGCGTGCGCGGCGCTCCTCCTGATCCTTGGTGCATGCACCGCCGGCGGAACGGCCAGTCCACGGCCGGCGACCGCGTCGCCGGCGACCCCGCCGCCCGCGACCGCGTCGCAGGTCGTCGCGTCGCATGGACCCGCCGCCACACCGGCCGCCTCGATCGCCACCACCGACACCTCGTGGGGCGTGATCCTCGACCAGGCTCCCTCCACGTTCCCGCGATACCCGGGTGCGGCCGACGCCAACGGCGCCACCACGGACCCGGTCACGCAGTCCGTCTCGACCAGCGCCCCGGTCTCCACGGTCAGCGGCTGGTACGCCACGGCGCTCTCCCCGATCGGATACAAGCAGACCAGCATCAGCAACCCTGCCGAGGACGGCTCAGTGGTGGCCGAGTTCGACGGCGGCAGCCTCGGCTCCGGCTGCAGGGCGCAGATCACGTACAAGCCCATGGGCTCCCTGACGCTCATCTTCGTGCTGGTCGCGGCGGGCTGCCCGGCGAGCTGACGTCTGGCAGCCGGCAGGCGGGCCCGTCCCGGCCGGGGTGTGCCGCCACGATCTTCCGGACCGGCGCGCATGCCTGCCGACCAGAAGTGCGAATCTCCCGCACGGGGCGCGTCACACCGGCGTGGCTCTCTTCGTCATCTGGGTACCACCATCTCCCCACTGGTGCGGCCGTGGTCGGTCCGGGTTCTCCTCCTCCCCGGCTCGGAAAGCGGCGCTCGATCTCGACCCCGGCCACACGGCCGGGGTCGAGTCGTACTCGGGGCGCGATCGAGACATCCCGCCGGTCAGTCGTACAGGCGTTCGAGGTGCCACGTGCCATCGACCCCGTCGCGATAGACGAGTGCAAGCAGCCGCTGTCCGGCCACCTTGTAATAGTCGCGACGGATCGGCCGGCGCCACCACGCCTCCTCGACCCGCCAGCGGTTGCAGACCTCCACCTGCTCACGGCGGCCGTTCCAGGCGAAGGCGACGAGATCGCCCTGGGCGTCGAGCTCGACGGCGATCGCCGGATGTTCCTCGAACAGGCGCGTCATTGCGGCGCCTCGGGCGGCGGCACCGTCGCTCGTCGCAGCGTCGCTCGCGGCACCGTCGCTCGCGGCGCCTCGGGCCGGAGCACCGTCGCTCGCGGCAACGCCTCCCCCGGCCGCGCCTCCGCTGGCGATGCCTCGACCCAGGCGATGCGCTCCTCCGGCAGCCGCGCCTCCGGGTCGCGGATCGTCGCACGCAGCACGCGTCCCCCGCCGAACCTGATCGCGAGATCGGCGAGCTGCCATTCGAGGCGCGCTGCCCGCGCGGCCTGCGGTGAAAAGAGTCCCAGCTGGCGTCCTGCGGCGGGGACGATGCCGGCGAGCTCGAGGGAAAGCCGCAGGACGGGAGCCGCCGGTGGACTGGCCTCCAGGCGTGCCAGCAGGAGCCGCTCCACCGCCTCGGACCGGGCGGTGGGCCCGGGCAGCGGTTGCTCGACCAGGAGCGACTGCCCGATGAACGGCTGCTCGACGGGAAACGACTGCCCGGCGGGGGACGAACCGGCCGACCCGCGCCGTCCGTGTTTCCGGCCGTCGCCCCGAGGGCCGCCCGACTCGAACGCCACCTCGAGCCGGGCCAGGGTCGCGCCGGCGCCGCGCGCGGTGAGCTGTCCGCACAGCGCATCGGCGAGCCGGTGCAGCACGAAGCGGAGCGACTCCAGCGACTCGACCGGTGGCTCCAGCTCGGCCTCTGCCCGGAGCCGTTCCGCGGGCCGTCGCGGCAGGATCCTCCGCCCGTCGCACCCGTTCGCGAGGTCGTGAAGGAACCCGCCCTCCGCGCCGAACCGCGCGATCACCGCCGCTCGAGGGAGCGCCGCGAACTCGCCGATCCGCCGCACACCCAGGACCCGCAGCCGTTCCTGCGTCCCGGCCGTGGCGGGCAGGAACGCCACGGGCAGCGGCGCGAGAAAGCCGGCCTCCGTCTCGACGTCGCCGGCGGGTGCGGCGAACCAGGTCACGTCCGTCCCGGGCAACCGCTCTCGCGCGACGATGGCCGCGACGAGCGCCCCGAACCTCGTCCCGGCAATCCCCGCGCGGACTGGACCGGGGACGTGCGGCACGAGTGCGACCGCGATCCGCCCGAGCATGACCGGCTCCTCGCCCCACAGCCGCTCGAGCCCGTCGATCCCTAGATACGCGCCCCCGAACCCATCGTTCGTCGGGTCCGTCTCTCCCTCGACGTACGGCGCAAACGCGGCGAGCGCATCCAGGGCCGCCTCGGCGGCAGCGCGATACCGCTCGAGATCGGGGACGAGGAAGGTGGCGTCAGGCGCGAGCGCGTGCGCGGCCGCGAGGCTTATCCCGCGCCGCACGCCCTGGCGGCGTGCCGCGGGGCTGCAGTCGAGCACCCGTCCGGGATCCCAGGGGTGTCCCCCCAGGACGGCCAGATCGGGGAGCGGGCGCGACGCACGCTCGAGCCGGAGGGGCAGGTGGGGCCAGCCAAGATGGAGCAGTCTCATGGGTCGAACCGACGATGGCGATCTCCGATGACGGGGCGGCCGGCGATCCCGGCGGGGACGCCGACGACGGCCGCGGAAGCAGCCCCGGTAAGAACAGGGGCACGGACGATCCCGGCGGGGACGGGGACGACGGTCGCAGCGGCGGCGCCGATACCCGCAGCGACGCCGGCGGTCGCGATGCGAACGTATTCGGAAGGGCATCGAGCAGCCGGTCGATGCCACGTCCCCGGTCGCCCTCGTCGGCGTACCGGATCTCCAGCTCGACGTGGCGGCCCGGCGGCCCGAACCGGTTCTTCGC
>JAJYNP010000195.1 GCA_021786265.1 Chloroflexota bacterium | reverse complement strand
ACGACGTCGCGGCCGGTCAGGGGATGGTCTGGCGTTGCCTGTTGACGGCGAGGTCGGCGTCGGCCAGACTCAGGCCGTTAGCGCTCACAACCGCGGGTAACGGCGGCGTCCCCCCGGCCTCTGCCCGGCGCCCGCGTGTGGGCCTCTGCCGTGCCCGCCCCGGCACCCTCGCCCCGGGGCGGGCCGGCCGGATTGCCTGCGTGCCGACGCGGTGTGCACGTGTGCCTGAACCTCCACGTGTGCCTCAACCTCGCTGTCGCGCGCGCAGATGCCTGCGGACCAGTTGGGCGACAGTGCATCCCTCGAGCAACGAATCGCGCGTAGCGCGTGCATTCTGCTGCGCTGCGTGAGCTAATTGCATAACTCGTGTCTGCAAATGTCTATCGGTGGGTTGCTTTGTGCAGCTGGCCTATCTAAAGTCAGCGCAGTTCAGCTCTTGTCTTGGCTCCTGGTTCCCATCACCGCCTAGCTGCCAGCGTCAACCGGCGATTTCGGGTGTGACACATGTCCACTCAGTGGAACAGCAGATTCAACGTGGTAGGCGGCCCGCTCTGCATGGCCGCGCGAGCCCGGCGGCAACACCGTCTGTGCCGCGGGTCGGTTGGCGCAAGGCCGGCGAGCGCGATCCGTCGCGCCCTGCCGCTCAGCGCACTCGTGGTGTCCTACGGCGTGTTGCCGCTTGCCGGGGGCAGTCTCGGCGGACGACCGGCCGTGCATGGGGCGGGTACGGCCTCCTCGGGCGTCACCGGCGTGGCGGCCACGGGCGCCGCCTACTCCGCCGGCGCGGCGTCCGACTACACGACGCAGGCGGGCTCGAACCTCCGCGACAATTGGCTTCCGTCGGCAGGTGTGACGAGCGCCGAGGTGGGCGCGCCAGGTTTCGGCGAGCTTTACGCCGCGCCGGTCGTGGGCCAGGTCTACGCGCAGCCGCTCGTCTGGCACGGGATCGTCCTCGTCGCCTCCGAGGCCGATGTGATCGAGGGCGTCGACGCGGCCTCCGGTGCGGTGCTCTGGTCGCGCCAGGTCGGAATCCCGGTCTCGACCGACCACCTGGTCTGCGGGGACATGACCCCGGTGACCGGCATCACAGGAACCCCGGTGATCGACCCGGCGACGGGGATCGCGTACTTCATCGACAAGACGGACCTGAGCGGTGGTGGCGGTGCCGTCGCGCTGCAGATGCAGGCCGTGGAGATGACGACCGGTGACGAGGTGCCGGGCTGGCCGGTCACCATCCAGGGCCGGGCGAGCAACGACCCTTCGACCGCGTTCAACCCGACCAACCTGATCAGCAGGCCCGGGCTGCTCCTGATGGACGGTGTCGTCTATGCGGGGTTCGGCAGCCTCTGCGACCAACCGCCCTTCGAGGGCTGGATCGCGGGTGTGTCGACGGCAACGCGCTCGCTCACCGTCCTGTGGACCGATGCCGCCTTCCAGCAGGGCACAGGCGGTGACTCGATCTGGGAGGCGGGGCAGGGCCTCATCTCGGACCGGCCTGGCCAGATCGTCTTCGCTACCGGCAACGGGACGGGGCCGTTCGTGAGCGCCGGGCGTGCGCAACCGCCCCAGGCCGCCTTCGGCAACGCCGTCGTGCGGGTTGCGGTCGGACCAGGCGGCAACCTCCGTGTCGTCGACTTCTACGCGCCGAGCGACTCGGCGTTCCTCTCTGCAAAAGACCTCGACGTCGGCTCGGGTGGCGTCGGGGTCGTACCTGTCGGCGCGGGCTCCTTCAGAGGCGGCCATTATCCGGAGCTCTTCCTCCAGGGGGGCAAGGACGGCACAGCCACCTTGTTGGACGGCGAGAACCTCGGCGGCTTCGCGCAGGGCCCGCACGGCGGGAACGACGTCGTCGAGGAGCTGCCCAACGAGGGATCGATCTACTCTTCGCCGGGATTCTGGCCTGGCGACGGTGGCTTCGCCTACCTCGCGACCACCTCGCCGCCTGGAGCGCCGAACCAGACCGTCGGCGGGCTCTATGTGTACCGGTGGCGGGTTACCCCCGCCGGCCTCCCGCAGTTCGTCCTCGCGGCAAGCGTACGCGGTGCCAGCCCCTACGGGTCCAGCTCGCCGGTGGTGACCTCGTCGGGAACGAGGTCCGGCTCCGCGCTCGTCTGGATGGTCGAACGGCGCGGCGCGTCGGATGCGTCGAGCCTCGACGTCTACGGGGCGGTCCCCACCAGCGCGAAGACCTTGCGGCGCCTGTGGCAATCCTCCGGCTTCGTGGCGACGAAGTTCGAGGACCCCACGCTCGTAGGCGGGAGGGCGTACCTCGGGACGAGCACGCAGAGCGGCACCGGAGAGGCGTCGCTCCTCGCCTTCGGGCCGGCATCCGCGAGGTCGCCGCTCTCCGGCCCGACGACGACCTTCGGCTCCCCTTCCACTCCGGTTCGCCAGGGCATCGCTGACAGCCGCACCGTGGTGCTGTCTGCGACCTCTCCCGTCGAGGTCACCTCTGTCACGGCGACCGGCGGCCCGTGGTTCTCGGTGAGCTCGGTCAAGCTCCCGGCGACGCTGCGTCCGGGCGAGCGGCTCCCGCTTACGGCGAGCTGCGATCCCGAGGGCGCCGGCACAGAGACAGGCTCCCTGCTCATCACGCTCTCGGGAAAGCCCCCTGCAAGCCTCGGGCTCGTCTGCTACGGAGGAGCCCCGTCGAACGCCGCGGTGCCGAGCGCCGCCCAGCTCGACTTCGGCGTGGTCGCGCCCGGATCGGGGTACCGCAGGGCGACCATCTCTTTCACGAACCGCTCGGGCGTGGCTACTCGGATCGTCGACCTCGCGATCGAGGGCACGGGCTTCACCCTGGCCGGACCGTCGCGTGCCGGGGCCCTGCTGGCGCCCGGCGCCTCGGTCGCGATCCCCGTCGCATTCCAGCCGCCAGAGGGAACGGGGCTCTACGACGGAACGCTCACGCTCCTCACCGCGAGCGGATCCTCTTCCGTCGATCTCGAGGCCGGCACGGCGGGCGGCAGGCCGATCCTCGCGCTCAGCGCCCATCGTGTCGACTTCGGCGCCGTCGACGTGGGCGCGAGTGCCACCGAGCAGGTCAGCGTGGAGAACCTCGGCACTAGGAGCTTCGTTGTGACCAAGGCGTTGGAGCCGACACGGGACGGATTCTCGGTGACGCCCGCGCTGGCACCCGGCACGCTGATCGACCCGGGTGCACGTGTCGTGCAGACCGTCAGGTTTGCACCGACGACCACCGGTCACGCTGGGACCCGGTGGGAAGTTGCCTCCGCAACGGGGGGCGCAGGCGAGATCTCCCTCGAGGGGAACGGCATCACCGCCGGAACCGTCGCTCCGCCCGCCGACGGGGGCTGGGTCGTCACCGGTTCCGCGATCCAGGCGGGCGGGAGCTTCGAGCTCACCGATGCGACGACGCGCTTCGAGGCCGGTTCCGCATTCTGGCCGACCCCAGTGCCGTCCAAGGACCTCGAGGTGAGCTTCACCGCGGCGATCGGCGGCGGCACGGGTGCGGACGGCGAGGCGCTGATGCTTGCGACCCCCAGCTCGGACGTCACGACCATCGGCGGGCTCGGCGCGGAC
>JAJYNP010000318.1 GCA_021786265.1 Chloroflexota bacterium | reverse complement strand
CGGACCAGCTACACGATCGTGATCGTGACCCACAACATGCAGCAGGCGGCGCGCGTGAGCGACCGCACCGCGTTCCTGACGGTGGGAGACGACGGTGCCGGATACCTGGTCGAGGACGGCCCGACCCCGCAGATCTTCACCAACCCACGGCGTCGACTGACCGAGGATTACATCTCGGGCCGGTTCGGGTGAGGGAGGCACAGGCGTGACCGAACAGGGCCCCGCACGATCGCTGGTGCACGGCCACCGCGAGACGTACGACCGCGAGCTCGAGACGATCCAGGCCGAGATCGTCCAGATCGGGACGTACGTCGAGGAGGCCGTCCACACCGCGATCGAGGCGATGCAGACCCACGACGCCGAGCTGGCGGCCCGCGTCATCGCGGACGACCGGCGCATCAACGAGCTGCAGGAGAAGGTCTCCGAGCTGATCACCACCACGATCGCGACGCAGCAGCCGGTGGCGCGCGACCTCCGCTACCTGCTCGCGCTGGACCGCGTGGCCCACGAGCTGGAGCGGATGGGCGACCACGCGGGGAGCGTCGCCAAGCAGGTCCGCAAGCTCGCGCAGCAGCCGCCGCTGCGGCGCTACGTGTTCCTGCCCCGGATGGGCGAGCTGGTCGCCGGGATGGTCCACGACATCATCGTGGCGCTGGTCGAGGTGGACGAGGTCCGGGCGCGCACAGTGGCGAGCCGCGACGACGAGGTGGACCGGCTCTACCACGCGAGCTTCGACGTCGTGCTCGACCTGATGCGGGCGGACCCGGACAACGTGGACCGCGGGACCCGGATCCTCTTCGCGGCGCACTACCTCGAGCGGATCGGCGACCGCGTGACGAACATCGCGGAGGACGTGCTGTTCCTCGCGGGCGGCGTGGTGGAGGACCTGAACTAGCGGCCACGTGCCGGGGCCGGCGCGGCGACCCGGTACGCGCCCGGACGCGTACCATCGGCCCCACCGGACCGTGATCCGCACATCGGGATCGCCAGCGTGAAGTCCGCCGAGATCGCTGTCCGGACCGGCCGGCGCCCGGGCCTGTTCGACCTGACCGACCAGTGCGCGCGCTTCGTCGCGGGGGAGGGCGGCCGCCTGGCGCTCGGTACATGGCAGTCGATCGCGCTGCTCGACACGAACGTCGACAACGACGCGCGAACGGTCCGGCTGAGCTTCGTGCGAGGCTGAGCGCCCGGCCGCAGGGCACGACCGCCGGTTATTGGGGCCGCTGGACCTCCGATCCTTCGGCCTCGCGAGGCGCGTCGGCGACGGGTGCGACCGGCGGCGCCGCGATCGGCGCGGCCGGCGGTGCGGGCGGGGCGGCTACCGGCGGCTGAGCGGGGGGCTGGAGCGAAATGGCATCACGCGTCTCGGTGGTCGCCTTGCGGAACTCCCGGATCGACTCCCCGAGGCTCTTGCCGACCTCGGGGAGCTTCCCCGGGCCGAGCACGATCAGCACGATGATCAGGAGAAGGATCAGGTGCCACGGCTGGATGGCTCCCATCAGAATTCCCTTCGCGCTACGGATGCCGGGCCTGTGCAGCCTAGCACTCGCCGCCTCCTCGCACGAGCGCGCTGTGGCAGCCTCACACTCCGCCGGGGCGCCCGGCAGGCCCCGGATTACACTTGTGTCGATCGCGGCCGGAGGCGGGAGTGATCGCGATCCGCGGCGGCGCCCGGCGCGCAGGGGTTGATCGCGGAGCGGCCGGCCGCCAGCTCGCAGCGGCACAGGACAGCGGAGGGACCGCGCGAGATGGCATCCGGCGACTGGTGGCGGCATGCGGCGATCTACCAGATCTACCCGCGCAGCTTCCAGGACTCGAACGACGACGGCATCGGCGATCTGCCCGGGATCACCAGCCGGCTGGATCACCTGAACGACGGGACGCCCGGCTCCCTGGGCGTCGACGCGATCTGGCTCTCGCCGTTCTACCCCTCGCCGATGGCCGACTTTGGCTACGACGTCTCGGACTACTGCAACGTCGCCCCCGAGTACGGCACGCTGGCCGACTTCGACGAGCTCCTTGCGCAGGCCCACCGGCGCGGCATCCGCGTGCTCGTCGACTTCGTCCCCAACCACACCTCCGACCGGCACCCGTGGTTCGAGGCGTCGCGCTCCAGCCGCCACGATCCCCACCGCGACTGGTACGTCTGGCGCGACCCGAAGCCGGACGGATCGCCGCCCAACAACTGGCGCAGCTACTTCCGGGCCGTGGGCGGGGCCTGGACGTTCGACCAGCGGACCGGCCAGTACTACCTCCATTCTTTCCTCCCCCAGCAGCCCGACCTGGACTGGTGGAACCCATCGGTCCGAGCGGCGATGCACGACGTGCTGCGCTTCTGGCTGGACCGTGGCGTCGACGGCTTCCGCATCGACGTCGCACACAAGATGGCTCGTGACCCCGAGCTGCTGGACAACCCGCCGGAGCTCGCGACGGGCGGGACGGCCCCCGTCCGGCGCCGGGACGAGGACTGGCCGGAGGTCCACGTGATCCTCCGCGAGTTCCGGAAGCTGCTCGACGGCTACCAGGACCGGATGGCGGTCGGCGAGGTCGGCATCTACGACCCGGCGCGCCTGGTGCGCTACTTCGGCCAGGCGCAAGACGAGCTCCAGCTGGCGTTCAACTTCGCGTTCCTGGTGCAGCCCTGGAGCGCGGAGGCGTTCCGCGCGTCGGTCGAGCGATACCAGGAGGTCCTGCCGGCCGGGGCCTGGCCCACCTACACGCTCTCGAACCACGACAACCCGCGGGCCCGTTCGCGCTACGCCGACGCCGACGACGCCGCGGCCATGCGCCGCGCCCGGGTCGCCGCGATGCTGCTGCTGACGCTGCGCGGCACGCCGTTCCTCTACTACGGCGAGGAGATCGGGCAGGCCGACGGCGAGGTGCCGGCGGACCGCGTCGTGGACCGGGACGGGCGGGACCCCGAGCGCACGCCCCTGCAGTGGGACGCCGGCCGGGGCGCCGGCTTCACCACGGGCGACCCGTGGCTGCCCATCGGATCGGAGGCGACGATCGTCAACGTCGCGGCCCAGCGGGACGACCCCCGCTCGATGCTGTCGCTGTACCGGCGGCTCATCTGGTTCCGCCGGCGGTCCGCGGCCCTGCGAGAAGGATCGTACCGGCCGATCGGGCGCGTTCCCGGCGTGTTCGCCTTCCTGCGGGAAGCCGGCCCTGAGCGGCTCCTGGTGGCGCTCAACTTCGGCCACCCGCGGGCCGTGCTGCGTGTCGCCGACCAGGGGTTGCCCCGCTCCGGCACGCTCGAGATCTCGACCGACCCGGACCGCGCGCCGGGCGTCGTCTCGCTCGCGTCGCTCGAGCTCGGGCCGGATGAGGGCGTGGTGGTCCGGCTGTGACGGGTCGGCGCCGTCGCGAGCGGACCTGCACCGGCGTCCAGGATGGGGGATCCAGGGGGTGGACGGCATGACGGTGAACGAGCGCGCCGGGCGGCCGGCCGAGCCGGCGATGCTGGTGGACGTGGACCGGCTCGTGCGGGCCTACCACGAGGAACGCCCCGATCCCGGGGTGCCCTCGGAGCGCGTCGTCTTCGGCACCTCGGGCCATCGCGGGTCGTCGCTGACCCGATCGTTCAACGAGGCGCACATCCTGGCCATCACGGAGGCGATCTGCCGCTACCGGGCGGTACGCGGCATCGACGGCCCCCTGTTCGTCGGGCGCGACACCCACGCGCTCTCCGAGCCGGCCTTTCAGAGCGCCCTCGGCGTCCTGGTCGCCCACGGCGTCGAGGTCATGATCGACAGCGCGGACGGCTGGACGCCCACCCCCACCGTCTCCCACGCGATCCTCTCCCACAACCGCGGCCGCACCGCCGGCCTCGCGGACGGCATCGTCATCACCCCGTCCCACAACCCGCCCGAGGACGGTGGCTTCAAATACGACCCGCCCACGGGCGGCCCGGCCGACACGGACGTGACCGCGGCGATCGAGCGCGAGGCCAACGCCCTGCTCGAGTCCGGCCTCGACGGCGTCCGGCGCGCTGGTCCCGCTCGGGTGCGGGCGGCCGAGTCGGTGCATCCCCATGACTACCTGTCGGCCTACGTCGGGGACCTGCGGTCGGTCGTCGACATGGACGCGATCCGCCGCTCCGGGCTCAAGCTCGGGGTCGATCCGCTCGGCGGCGCGAGCGTCCGCTACTGGGGCGCGATCGCCGAGCGGTACGGCCTCGACCTGACCGTGACCAACGACGCGGTCGACCCGACCTTCCGCTTCATGCCGATCGACTGGGACGGCCGGATCCGCATGGACCCCTCGTCGCCGTACGCGATGGCCGGTCTGCTCGGCCTGCGCGGGCGCTTCGACGTCGCCTTCGCCGCCGACACCGACGCCGACCGGCACGGCATCGTCAGCCGGGGCGCCGGGCTCCTCAACCCCAACCACTACCTGGCGGTGGCGATCAGCTACCTGTTCGGCACGGGGCGCGCCTGGCCCGCATCGACCGGGGTCGGCAAGACGCTCGTGAGCAGCGCGATGATCGACCGGGTGGCCGCCTCGCTGGGCCGCCGGCTCGTCGAGGTGCCCGTCGGCTTCAAGTGGTTCGTGGACGGTCTCCTGGACGGCTCGCTGGGCTTCGGCGGTGAGGAGAGCGCGGGCGCCTCGTTCCTGCGCCGGGACGGCTCAGTCTGGACCACCGACAAGGACGGCATCACTCCCTGCCTGCTCGCGGCCGAGATCACCGCCCGCACGGGCCGCGACCCGGGCGAGCTCTACCAGGCCCTCACCGAGCGCTTCGGGAGCCCCGCATACCGGCGCATCGACGCGCCCGCCACCCCGGCCGAGAAGGGCATCCTGCGGTCCCTGTCGGCCGACCAGGTTCGGGCGACCGAGCTCGCCGGCGAGCCGATCACGGGCGTGCTGACGACGGCGCCCGGCAACGGCGCTCCGATCGGCGGGCTCAAGGTGACCACCGAACACGGCTGGTTCGCCGCCCGGCCCTCGGGCACGGAGAGCGTCTACAAGCTCTACGCCGAGAGCTTCCGCGGCGAGGAACACCTGCGGCAGCTCGTGGAGGCCGCGCAGTCGCTGGTCCGCGACGCGCTTGCGGGCGGGGGCGCGCCGGGCTGAGCCGTCGGCCCCCGGGCCGCTCGCCCTGCGCCCCGGGGGCCGTGGCCCGGCGTTCCGTGGAAAGCGGTCACAGCACCGTCGTATCCACCCCGAACGCCTCGACGACCGCACGCATCTCGCCGGGCGTGAGCCCCTCGGCCTGCCCGCCGTTGACGAGATCCATGTACTCGTAACGGGCCGCGGTCTCCGCGTATTCGATCCGATCGGCGGCCCGGGTGACCGAGACCGACGAACGGGCCATCACGCCGTGCTTGGCCCACACCACGATCCGGTGCGTCCGAAGGTTCTCCACGTTGGCCTCCATGAGCGCCGGCGACCCCGGGACCATGAAGGGCAGCAGCCCGATCCCCGTGGGCAGGTTGACGATCGTCTCGGGCTCCCAGCGCATGAGGCGCCGGTTGAGCCGCTCCTCGTCGCGATACGCCGGGATGTGGCTGAGGTAGACGAGGTGGGGCGGCTGGGCGTGGACCACCGCGTGGAAGTTGGTGCCGGTCCGCTCGACCGTGTCGGCGTGGACCGCGAGGTGGGAGTTCCACTCGCTGGTCAGGTTCTCGAAGCGGCGCAGGGGCGAGCTGTGGAGCGTTCCCGTGACCCCATCGGGGTTCACGCGCACGATACCCAGGTTCGCGGCGGGGTCGGCCGCGATGTCGCGGAGCCGTCTCCCCGAACCGGTCACGATGACCAGGCGACCCGCGAGCTGCGGCGCCGGGACCGGGAGCGGGATCTCCTCCGCGGCGGGGAAATGCCGCCGGGGGTCGAGCGGCCACCCCACGCAGATCGAGATGTTGCCGGCCGAGCCCTCGCTGGCATCGATGGCTGCGATCCGCCGGCCGGCCTCGCCGATCGCGGCGAGCAGCTCGTCGAGCTCCGGATAGGGTTCCCTGACGGACATGCCACTCAGCCCCAGCCGGCGGCGGATCCGCCGGCGCGCGCGGCGGCTCGCTCCTCGGCCGCGCCGCTCTCGAGATACGCGCGGTAGGGATCCGCCGGCAGGCCACGCGCGGTCCGCAGCCCGGCAAGCATGGGGCGCACGTCGGTCGCGAACGCGTCGGCGAGCGCCCGGTTGGCCTCCAGCACGTCGCCCGCGGCCTGCGCCGCCAGCAGCGCCTCTCGATCCACCAGCAGCGCCTTGGCGAACGCCTCCTGGAGGTTCATGACCGAGCGGATCATGGCCGGCATCTTGGGCTCGATGTTGTGGCACTGGTCGATCATGTAGACGGTGTCCCGCGCGCAGGCCTGGGCCACGGGGTCCGCGTCATCGCGCATCGCGTTCACCAGCTCGTGGGCGATCCGGAACAGCTGGTACGGGTCGATGCTGCCGGCCATCAGGTCGTCGTCGCCGTACTTCTTGTCGTTGAGATCGAAGCCGCCCAGGCGCCCCTCGGCGAGCAGCGCGGCCACGATCTGCTCGATGTTGACGCCCATCGCGTGGTGGCCGATGTCCACGCACACGGTGGCCCGCTCGCCCACCAGGCGGCTCACCGAGAGCGCCTGGCCCCAGTCCTGGACGTCGGTGGAGTAGAGCGCCGGCTCGTAGAGCTTGTACTCGAGGAACATCCGGGCGCTGCCCGGCAGGTGCGGGTAGATCTCCTGCAGCGCGTCCACGAGGCGGTGACGCCGCTGGCGCAGATCGTCCTGGCCGGGGTAGTTGGTCCCGTCGCCGAGCCAGACCTTGACCACCCCCGACCCGGTCCGCGCCGCGATGTCGCAGCATTCGACGATGGCGGCCACCGCCTTCGCCCGCACCGCCGCCGACGGGTGGCACAGGGACCCCAGCATGTAGTCCTCGTCCTGGAAGGTATTGCTGTTGATCCCTCCGATGCGCAGGCCGCGCTCGGCCGCGTAGGCGGCGAGGCCGGCGAAATCGTCGACCCTGTCCCACGGGATGTGGAGCGCGACCGAGCCGGCGACCCCGGTGTACCGGTTGACCGTGGCCGCGTCGTCGATCTTCTCGAAGACGGTGCGCGGCACCCCGGGCTGCGGGAAGACGCGGAACCGCGTGCCGGTGTTGACGAACCCCCACGAGGGCAGTTCGATCGCCAGGCCGTTCACGGCCCAGGCGACGCGATCGATGGCCGCCGCGGAGGCGGGTTGGGTGACGGACACGGGGCTGGACATGGCGTCGGACTCCCTTCTCGACCGGGTGCCGCTGGACTTCACGCTGCGTCAGGTGGCCGTCGCGAGCGCGCGACCGGCGCGAGCGGGCGGCCGGCGCGGTCTCCGAGCATGGCTGCGAAGCGGGCCCGCGGCTCCGCCCAGTCGCCGCGGGGCTCATAGCCGGTCGCAGGGAACGAGCGGGCGACCAGCTGGCGGCCCTCCGCGACGCCGGACAGCTCGCCCAGGGCCATCGCCTGCACGACCAGGTTACCGATCGTGGTCGCCTCCGCCGGGCCCGCCCGCGCCGGCAGCCCGGTGGCGTCCGCGGTGAGCTGGCACAGGAGCCGGTGGTTGGCCCCGCCCCCGACGACGTGGATCGCCTCCACGTGGCGCCCTGCCGCCGCGGCGAGCTCGGCCAGTGCCGTCGCGTAGCGGAGCGCAAGGCTCTCGAGGATGACCCGCATCAGGGTTCCGGTGTCGGACGGGACCGGCTGCCCGGTCTCCCGGCAGAAGGCCCGGACGCGCTCCGGCATGTCGCCAGGGCGCAGGAAGCGCTCGTCGTCGGGGTCGATGAACGCCGTAAAGGCGGGGGCGGCAGCCGCGAGCCCGGCCAGCTCCTCGTACGACGGGCCGTCGCCCGCCGGCCAGGTGGCCCGGCGGCTCTCCTGCACCAGCCAGAGCCCGGCGACGTTCCGCAGGAGGCGGACGGTGCCGCCGACGCCGCCCTCGTTCGTCAGATTGGCGGCGCAGCTGGCATCGGTGATCACGGGCGCCGGCACCTCGAGCCCGATGAGCGACCACGTGCCCGATGAAAGGAACGCCGTCGTCGGGCCGGCGAGCGGCGCGCCCACGACCGCCGACGCCGTGTCGTGGGAGGCGGTGGCGACGACGCGCGCCCCGGAGAGGCCCGTGTCGGCCGCGACGTCGGGCACGAGCGATCCGAGAACCGTGGCGGGCTGCACGATCTCCGGCAGGAAGCCGGTGGGGATGCCCAGCCGTCCGAGCAGAGGTCGTGCCCAGTCGCGGGTGACCGGGTCGAGGAGCTGACTCGTGGTTGCGTTGGTGTACTCGGCGACGGTGCTGCCGCACAGGAAGTGGGCGAAGAGATCGCCCATCATCAGCAGGCGATCCGCCTGGGCGAGGAGCGGGTCCCGCGCCCGGGCCATCGCCAGGAGCTGGCACAGCGTGTTGATGGGCATGAACTGGATGCCCGTGGCGCGGTAGATCTCCGCGCGCGGCACCAGGGCCGTGGCTGCCTCCACCATGCCCTCGGTGCGGGCGTCGCGGTAGTGCACGGGGCTGGCGAGAAGCCGGCCGCGGGCGTCGAGCAGGCCGAAGTCGACGCCCCACGTGTCCACGCCCACCGAGGCGACGGGCCCGCTCGCACTCACGCGCCGGAGTCCTGCGAGCACCTCGCCGAAGAGCCGCAGAAAGTCCCAGTGCAGGGTCCCGCCCAGGGAGACCGGAGGGTTCGGGAAACGGTGGACGTCGGCGATCGACAGCCGGTCGCCGTCGAAGGCTCCGACGGCGACGCGTCCGCTCTCGGCGCCGAGGTCGAGGGCGACGATCCGCCTCGGCCGGTCAGTCAAGGTGGAACACCTCGTCCAGGCGGCGGTGGAAGCCGGTGGCCGGGTCGATGCAGGGGTCGACCAGGGACGCCATCTCGGCCTGCCAGCGGGCGTTGACCTCCGACGCGTCCATGGTGTGCGCCGGAAGCGCTCGAAGTCGTCCACCTCGAAGCAGCCGAACAGGTCGTCGTCCCGCTGGTAGATCGAGTACTCGTGGCAGCCGGCAGCGCGGAGCGCCTCGAGCATCTCGGGCCACACGGCCGCGTGGCGCCGGCGATACTCGTCGGCCGCCCCCGGGAGGAGCCTCATGGCGAAGGCGACACGCTCCATCGAGTGTTCTCCGGGCAGGTTCGGCCCCGGCGCACTGCCGGGGCCGAACCTGAGGATGACGCGATCAGAAGCCGAACGAGGCGACGTACTGGTCGATGTTGCTCTTGTTGAACACGAAGGGCGGGCCGAGCACGACGACGTTGTTAGCGCCGATCGTGTACGGCTGGTTGTTGTTCAGGCCGTTGACCGTGAACGTCTCGCCCTGGGTGCCCTTGATCTTGCCGGTCACCAGGTCGTAGGCAACCGCGTAGGCGAGGTAGCCCAGGTCGGTCACGTTCCAGAGCGCGAACTCGGGAGACTGGCCGCCCTTGACGTACGCCTCCATGCCCTTGGGCGTGCCGAGGCCGGTCACGAAGACCTTGCCGGTCTTCCCGGCGGCCTTGACGACCTGCGCGGCGGCCACGATGCCGACCGTGGTCGGCGCGACGATCACCTTCAGGTTCGGGTGCGCCTGGAGGAGCGCCTGGGCCTGCGTGGTGCTCTGCTGCGGGTCGTCGTTGCCGTAGACCACGCCGTCCCAGATCAGGCCCTTGTACTTGGCTTCCTTCATGGTCGTCTGCATGGCCGCGATCCAGGCGTTCTGGTTGGTCGCGGTCTGCGCGGCGGAGAGCACGGCGATCTCACCGGTGCAGTTCGGCGCGAGGTCGCACGCCATCTGGACCAGGCCCTGGCCGATGCCGTTGGTGTCCGCCTGGTTCACGAAGACGTTGTACGCGCCGACGGCGGGGCTGGAGTCATAGCCGACCACCTTGACGCCGGCCGCCATCGCGGCCTGCAGGGCCGGTGCGACGGCCGTGGCATCGTCGGCCGAGATGAGGATGGCGCTGGCGTGCTGGGTGGTCGCCGTCTGGATGAACGGCACCTGCTGGGTCGCGTCGGCCGCGCTGGGGCCGACCTGGGTGACCGATCCGCCCAGATCGGAGGCGGCCTTCTGCGCGCCCTTGAAGGCGACGTCGAAGTACGGGTTGTTGATCTGCTTGGGGATAACGACGAAGTTGAGGTTCGCCGACGACGCGGACGACGCGGCGGCCGGCGCGGATGCCGCGGCGGCCGATGCGGGCGCGGCCGAGGCGGCCTGTGCGGTGGCCGCCGGTGCCGACGTGGCAGGCGCTGGCGTGGCGGGGGCGGTCGTGGCGGCAGAGCTGCAGGCGCCCGCCACGAGCGCCAGGGTCGCGACCCCGGCGATCACTCGCCGAGAGGGATTGATCATCGGACTCTCACTCCTCCTCGAGTTCTATCCACCAGTGACCTCGCCCGGATCGACCGCGGTTCTCGGAGGATGCCGGCCCCCCCGCAGACGGTCGGTGACCAACCTGGCCTGGCGAGCAAAGTAGGGAGCGGTGACCGAGACGATCAGGAGCAACCCGATGGCCACCGCCTGGTATTCGCTCGAGACACCCGCGAGACGCATCGCGTTCTGGAGCGCCGCGATGGTGAAGACGGCGAGGATGACCCCGGGGATCGTCCCCTTGCCGCCGTTGATGTCCACGCCGCCCAGCAGCACGATGGTGACCACGGTCAGCGTGAGCCCGGTGCCGTTGTCGGCCCGTGCGCTCGAGAAGCGGGCGGTGAGGATCACCCCCGCCAGGGCCGCGATGGTTCCGGAGAGGACGAAGAGCGCAGTCTTGAGGGCGGCCACGTCCACGCCCGAGTAGCGGGCCGCGTCCTTGTTCTTGCCGACGGCGAAGATCTGGCGGCCGATCCACGTCGCGTGGGCGACGTACCAGAAGACCACCGCCAGGACGGCGAAGACCAGCAGCGTCCAGGGGATCGGCGTCCCGGGGATGTTGTCGAAGCCGAAGTCGGTGTACCAGGCGGGGAAGCTGCTGATCGCGTTCGTGCCAAGGATGACCTGGGCGAGGCCACGGAACAGCGCCAGCGTGCCGAGCGTGACGACCAGCGAGGGCAGGCCCGCACGCGCGACGAGGAGGCCGTTCAGCAGCCCGCCGAGGGCGCCCACGATCAGCACGACGGCGATGTCGACCTGGAGCGGCACGCCGGCGGCCCACAGGAACCCGATCAGCGCGCTGGAGAGGCCGAGCATGGATTCGACGGACAGGTCGATCTCGGCGGCGATGATGATCAGGGTGCTCGGCAGCGCCATGATCGCGACCTCCATCACCGCGCTGGTGAGGTTCGCGAAGTTGGCGCCGGTGAGGAAGTACTTCGAGACCTGCATGCCCACCCAGGTGAGGACCAGCAGGATCAGGACCAGCAGGACCTCCCAGCGCGCGAGCGCGGCCAGGGGAACCCGGGGCCGGACCAGCGTGGCGGGTGCCACGGCCGGGTCGGTCACCGCCGCCGCGCGTTCCTCGCTCATCTGGCGGCCGCCTGGGTCACGTTCCGGGCACGCAGCCGGACCACCGCGTCGGTGGAGACCGCCAGCAGGATCACCGCGCCGTAGATCGCCTGCAGCAGTTCCTGGGGCAGCAGGAGGAGGAGCAGGGCGTTGTTGATCAGGCCCAGGAAGAGGGCGCCGATGGCGGCGCCGACCACGGTGCCCGAGCCGCCCGAGATCGCCACCCCGCCGACGACGACCGCGGCCACGATCTGCAGCACCACCCCGGAGGCCGAGGTGGCGTAGATCGTGCCGAACTCGATGCCCCACAGCACGCCCGCCACGCCGGCCAGCAACCCGCACAGGGAGAAGGCGGCGAAGACCACCCACCCGCTCCGGACGCCGATGATCGACGCCGCCTCCGGGTCGCTGCCCACGGCGTAGAGCTGCCTGCCGAAGTGCGTGAAGCGGAGCGCCACGGCGAAGACGGCCACGATCACGATGGCCACGATCACGAAGTACGGGATTCCGGCCACCGTCTCGGTAGCGGGGTTCGAGTAGCCCGCGGGGAGGTCGGAGAGGCTGATCTGGCTGCCGTTGGCGACCACGAACACCAGGCCGCGGTAGATGCTGAGCGTGCCCAGGGTTACGACGATGGACGGCACCCTGAAGAGCGTGATGACCGCTCAGTTGGCCATCCCCAGGACGAGCGCGAGGGCCAGGCCGAGCAGCCACGCCTCGGCCACCGGCAGGTGCTGCTGGCGCAGCACGTCGCCCACCACGAAGGCGATCAGGCCCATGGTCGATTCGACCGAGAGGTCCACGTTCCGCGTGAGCACCACCAGTGCCTCGCCCACCGCCGCGATGGCAAAGATGGCGGCCAGCGCGGTCACCTGGTCCAGGTTGTCCGGGGCGAGGAAGTTCGGCGCACGGACCGTGACGAACCCGCTCAGCACGATCATCACCGCGACCAGCGTGAGCTCACGCGATCGGCCCAGCGCGCCCAGGAGCGCTGCCATGCGACCACCGCCGCGGCGGCGGGCCCGCTCCGCGGTCATGCGCCTCCCCTTCCGGGTGCCACGCCGGGGGCCTGCCCGGGCGGCGGTGCCGCGCCGGCGACCTGTCCGGTGGCGGCGAACATCACGCGCTCCTCGGTCGCCCCCGAGCGCGGGATCTCGGCGGTCACGCGCCCCTCGTGCAGTACCAGGATGCGGTCGCTCATGGCGAGGACCTCGGGAAGGTCGCTGGAGATGAGGATGATCCCGAGGCCCGACGCAGCCAGGTCGGACACGATCCGGTGCACCTCCACCTTCGCCCCGATGTCGACCCCGCGCGTCGGTTCATCGAGGATCAGCACCTTCGGATCCGCGGCGAGCCATTTCGCGATGACCACCTTCTGCTGGTTCCCGCCCGACAGCGCCTGCACCAGCTGGTCGACGCCGGTGGCCCGCACGCGCAGCCGGTCGACGTACCTCCGCGCGAGGGTCCGCTCCGTCGCGTGATGCACCAGCAGCCGCGGGAAGAGCCGCGGCAGGATCGGCAGCGTGACGTTGTCGGCGATCGAGAAATCCATCACGAGGCCGTCGCGGTGCCTGTCCTCTGGCACGTAGGCGATGCCGGCGCGGAGCGCCGCGGAGGGGGACGCGAGGCGCACCGGCCGACCGCCCAGGCGGATCTCGCCGGCCGACGGCGTGTCGATCCCGAACAGCACCCGGGCGATCTCCGTCCGCCCGGCGCCCACCAGCCCCGCCAGGCCGAGGATCTCGCCCGCCCGCACCGCGAAGCTGACGCCCTGGAACACGTCCGCGCGGGACAGGTCGCGCACCTCCAGCAGCACGTCACCGATCGCGGCCTCGCCCTTCGGGAAGAGCGTGACGGCGCGGCCGACCATGTAGCGCACGAGGTCGGCGGTGGTCAGCTCGGCGATCGGCGCGGTGATCACGTGCCCCCCGTCGCGGAACACGGTGGCGCGGTCGCAGAGCCGGAAAACTTCGTCCAGCCGGTGGCTCACGAACAGCACCGCGACGCCCCGGTCCCGTGTGCGGCGCACGATCGCGAACAGCCGCTCCACCTCGTGGGCGGACAGCGAAGCCGTCGGCTCGTCGAGGATCAGGACGCGGGCGTCCACCGACAGCGCCTTGGTGATCTCGATGAGCTGCTGGTCCGCCATGGAGAGGCCGCGGACCGCCGCTCCCACGTCGAGCCGGACGTCCAGCTCCTCGAAGAGCGCCTCGGCCCGGTGCCGCATCTCCCGCCACGAGATGGCCCCGTAACGGCCCTTCGGCGGGTCCGCGAGAAAGACGTTCTCCGCGACGGACAGATCCGGGAACAGCCGCGGCTCCTGGTGGACCACCGCGATCCCGAGTGTGCGCGCGGCGATCGGGTCGGGGACGCGAACCTCGCGACCGTCGAGCAGGATGCGTCCCGCGTCGGGGACGTGGACACCGGCGAGGATCTTGACGAGGGTGCTCTTGCCCGCGCCGTTCTCGCCGACGAGCGCGTGGATCTCGCCGGCCCGGACCTCGAGCGACACGTCGCTCAGGGCGAGCGTGGCGTCGAAACGTTTCAAGATTCCGCGTACCTCGAGGCGCGGGTGATCGCGCGAGGGAACGCGTTCACTCATGCCGGCCGCTCCGCGGTCGCCACGGCGGGACGGTCGGCCGTCCGGACATCGCCGTGGGACTGGCCGGCGACGAGCCGGACGTCGATCCCGGACGCGCGCAGCTCCGCGACCATCTCCGGGGGAGCACCGGGGTCGCTGAGGACGCAGGTGATCCGTTCGGTGCGACAGAACGTCGCGAACGAGGCGCGTCCCCACTTCGTGTGATCGATGATCGCGAACACTTCGCGCCCGGCCCCGACCATGGCTCGCTTGATCTGCGCCTCCTCCTCGGTCGCGTCGCTGAGGCCGGATTCGAGCGTGAAGCCGGCTGCGCCGACGATGGCCTTCTGGACGTTGATGCGCTTGAAGACCCCGTCGCCGAGCCCTCCCACCAGGGAGAACGCCTCGTGGCGCACCCATCCGCCCAGCATCAGCACGCTCACACCGGGGTAGCCGGCCAGCTCCTCGGCGATGCGGAGTCCGTTCGTGACGACCGTCAGGTGCGTCCAGCCACCCCTCGCCTTCAGGGCGCGAGCGACGTACAGCGCGGTCGTGCTCGCGTCGAGGACGACCGCCTCGCCGTCGTGGATGAGGGATGCGGCCGCCGTGGCGATCGACGACTTCTCGTCCTGCTGCAGGCGTTCGCGGATCGCGAAGGCGCTCTCCGGCCGGGCACGGCCCACCGCCACCGCCCCGCCGTGGGCCCGGATCAGGCGGTGCTCCTGCTCCAGGCGCGCCAGGTCCTTCCGGATCGTGACCGCCGACACGCCGAACTGCGCGGCGAGATCGGCGACCCGGGCGCGCCCGTACTCCTCGACGACGCGTGCGATCCGATGCTGTCGCTCTCTCGCGAACTCGTCAGCGACCGCGGCCTGTGCCTTCGCCACACCTCACCCCGCGCGAAACCGGTCTGCGGATCATTACGAGAGGCTTTTCGTCGGGCGACAATACCGGCAGCAATCCGTGGTGTCAACACAATGATTCGAAACCATCCAAAAGTGGGCGCGTGCGTGCTATCGTTCGTCCGGACACTGCGCGTGCGCGTGCCGCCGGCGGCACAGAGGCACGCATCGACGGGCTGGAGGCAGACCCTTGACCACGATGACGAACCCGCGTGCGGATGCCAGCGAGCGGAGAACGCCTCCGCAGGTGCGCGAGCTCCTGGAACGCTCCCATCGCCTGGGCGCCGATCCTCGGAACACCAACTACGCGGGCGGCAACACCTCGGTCAAGGGCACGGCCGTCGATCCCGCCACCGGGCAGCCCGTTGAGCTCATGTGGGTCAAGGGATCCGGCGGCGACCTCGGAACGCTCACCGAGAACGGCCTGGCCGTGCTCCGCATGGACCGCCTCCGCGCGCTGGTCGACGTCTACCCCGGCGTGGAGCGCGAAGACGAGATGGTCGCCGCCTTCGACTACTGCCTCCACGGCCGGGGAGGCGCCGCCCCGTCGATCGACACGCCGACGCACGCGCTGGTCGGCGCCCCGCACGTGGACCACCTGCACCCGGACTCCGGCATCGCGTTCGCCACGGCCGCCGACGGCGAGACCCTTACCGCCGCGTGCTTCGGCGACCGCGTGGCCTGGGTCCCCTGGCGCCGCCCGGGGTTCCAGCTCGGGCTCGACACGGCCGCCATCCGCCGCGAGCGGCCCGGGACGATCGGCGTGATCCTGGGCGGCCATGGGATCACGGCCTGGGGCGAGACCTCCGAGGAGTGCGAGGGGAACTCGCTGGAGATCATCGCCACGGCGCAGCGCTACATCGACGAGCACGGCCGGCCGGAGCCGTTCGGTCCGGTGGTCGACGGGCGGGGACCGCTCCCCGAGCGCGAGCGGCACCTGCGGGCCGCCGCACTCTTCCCGGTCATCCGCGGCCTGGTCTCGACCGACCGGCCCCAGGTGGGCCACTACACCGACGCCGGCGTGGTCCTCGACTTCCTGTCCCGGGCGAAGGCGCCACAGCTGGCGGCACTGGGCACCTCGTGCCCGGATCACTTCCTGCGCACGAAGGTCCGCCCGCTCCTGCTCGACCTGCCGGGGGACGCGCCGCTCGAGGAGGTCGTCAGCCGTCTCAGGGAGCTCCATGCCGCGTACCGCGAGGACTACCGCGCGTACTACCAGCGCCACGCGGCCCCCGACAGCCCCCGGATGCGCGGCGCCGACCCCGCCATCGTGCTCGTGCCCGGCGTCGGCATGTTCAGCTTCGGAGCCAACGAGCAGACCGCCCGGGTCGCGGGCGAGTTCTACGTCAACGCGATCAACGTGATGCGCGGCGCCGAGGCGCTCTCGACCTACGCGCCCATCCCCGAGTCGGAGAAGTTCCGCATCGAGTACTGGGCGCTCGAAGAGGCCAAGCTCGCCCGGCTGCCGAAGCCGAAACCACTGGCCTCCCGCATCGCGCTGGTCACCGGCGCCGGCTCCGGAATCGGTCGCGCGATCGCCCACCGGCTGGCGGCGGAGGGCGCGTGCGTCGTGGTCGCCGACATCGACGGCGAGAGTGCCCGGGTGGTCGCGGGCGAGCTGGGCGGAGCGGACACGGCGATCGCGGTGACGGCCGACGTCACCGACGAGGAGCAGGTCGTGGAGGCGTTCCGGCGCGCCGTGCTCGCGTTCGGCGGCGTGGACCTCGTGGTCAACAACGCGGGCCTGTCGCTGTCGCGGTCCCTCCTCGAGACGAGCGCGGCGGACTGGGACCTGCAGCACGACGTCATGGCGCGGGGCTCGTTCCTGGTCTCGCGGGAGGCCGCCCGGATCATGACCGAGCAGCACGTCGGCGGCGACATCGTCTATATCGTCAGCAAGAACGCGTTCGTGGCCGGGCCCAACAACGTCGCCTACGGCGCGGCGAAGGCCGACCAGGCGCACCAGGTGCGGCTGCTCGCGGCCGAGCTCGGCCAGTACGGGATCCGCGTCAACGGCGTGAACCCCGACGGAGTGGTGCGTGGCTCCGGGATCTTCGCCGGAGGCTGGGGCGCCGAGCGGGCCGCGGTGTACGGGGTGCCGGAGGAGAAGCTCGGCGAGTTCTACGCGCAGCGGACGCTGCTGAAGCACGAGGTGCTGCCCGAGCACGTCGCGGCCGCGGTGTTCGCGCTGGTGGGCGGCGATCTGAGCCTCACCACCGGGCTGCACATCCCCGTTGATGCGGGCGTCGCCCAGGCGTTCCTGCGATGATCGCCGTCCCCGGCTCGATCGATCCGTCGTGACCACGCCGGACGTCAGCCGGGACCGGAGGCCGCCATGAGGGTGGCGCTGTTCGTCGCCTGCTACAACGACCTCCTGTTCCCAGAGGTCGGGCGGGCCGTGGTCCGGCTGCTCCGCCGGCTCGGCCAGGACGTCGAGTTCCCCGCCGGGCAGACCTGCTGCGGCCAGATGCACTTCAACACCGGCTACCGGGACGCCTGCGTGCCGCTCGTGCAGCAGTTCGTCCGGGCCTTCGCGGGGTACGACGCAGTGGTCACGCCCTCGTCATCGTGTGCCTCGATGGTGCGGCACTATCACGCCACGATCGCGCGCCTGGCCGCGGATACGGGCGCCGGACCGGCGCTGCCAGGGCAGGTGGCGGAGGTGGCCCCACGCGTCCACGAGCTCAGCGAGTTCCTCGTCGACGTCCTCGGCATCACCGACGTGGGCGCCCGGTTCCCGCACACCGTCGCGTTCCATCCCACCTGCCACTCGAGACGGCTGCTCGGCGTCGGCGATCGCCCGGAACGGCTGCTCGCCGCGGTCGAGGGGATCACGCTCGTCGACCTGCCGCACGCGGATACGTGCTGCGGCTTCGGTGGCACGTTCGCCGTGAAGAACGCCGACACCTCGGTCGCCATGGGACTCGACAAGATCCGTGACGTCACCGCCTCGGGCGCCGAGGTGCTGACCGCGGCCGACACGTCCTGCCTGATGCACATCGGGGGCCTGCTCTCGCGGCAGGGCTCGGCCGTGCGCGTCATGCACATGGCGGAGATCCTCGCCGGGCCGGAGGAACCACGGTGACGGCGCCGCGCGACCCGGGCGGCACCGGCGGCGGACATCGGGCCTTCGTGCCGTTCCCCAGCTACGCCGGCACGCCACCGTTTCCGCGGGCCGCGCAGGCAGCGCTCGCCGACCGCCAGCTGCGCGCCAACCTTCAGCGCGCGACGGCCACCATCCGCGAGAAACGGGCCCGGGTCGTGGCCGAGCGCGACGACTGGGAGGAGCTCCGGCTCGCAGGCGCCGCCATCAAGGACGAGGTGCTCCGCAACCTGCCCGCGCTGCTCGTCCAGCTCGAGGCGGCCGTCACCGCCGCCGGGGGCACGGTCCACTGGGCCCGCGACGCCGCCGAGGCCAACACCATCGTCGCCGGGATCGTGCGCGAGCACGGGGCGACCGAGGTCGTGAAGGTCAAGTCGATGGCCACCCAGGAGATCGAACTCAACGAGGCGCTCGCCGCCGCGGGAATCGACGTGTGGGAAACCGACCTCGCGGAGATGATCGTCCAGCTCGGGCACGATCTGCCCTCGCACATCCTGGTGCCCGCCATCCATCGCAACCGCTCCGAGATCCGCGACATCTTCCGCTGGGAGATGGCCCTGGTCGGGCGCCCTGCGCCGGAGGGCCTGTCCGACGAGCCGCGAGAGCTGGCGGAGGCGGCGCGCCTGCATCTGCGCGAGAAGTTCCTGCGGGCGCGCGTGGCCATCTCGGGGGGCAACTTCGCAGTCGCCGAGACGGGCACGGTGGTCGTGGTCGAGTCGGAGGGCAACGGGCGCATGTGCCTGACGCTCCCCGAGGTCCTCATCACGGTGCTCGGCATCGAGAAGCTCCTGCCGCGCTGGCAGGACCTCGAGGTCTTCCTCCAGCTGCTGCCGCGCTCGGCCACCGCGGAGCGGATGAACCCCTACACGTCGATGTGGACGGGCGTCACGCCGGGCGACGGACCGCAGGCGTTCCACCTCGTGCTGCTCGACAACGGGCGAACCGACGTGCTGTCCGATCCGGTGGGCCGGCAGGCGCTCCGCTGCATCCGCTGCTCGGCATGCCTCAACGTGTGCCCGGTGTACGAGCGCGTGGGGGGGCGCGCCTACGGGTCGGTCTACCCGGGGCCGATCGGCGCGATCCTGACGCCCCAGCTGCGCGGCATCGCGCGGCACCCGGTCGACGCCCAGACGGCGTCGCTTCCCTACGCCTCCTCGCTGTGCGGGTCGTGCTTCGAGGTGTGCCCGGTCCGCATCGACATCCCCGAGGTCCTCGTGCACCTGCGTGCACAGGTGGTGCGCCAGCACGCGGCAACGCCCGGCCTGCCGGCCCCTGATGAGGCCCTGCTCAGGTCTGCCGGGTGGGTCCTGCAGCGGCCGCAGCGACTGTCGACGGCCGAGCGGGCCGCCGCGCTGGCGGGCCGGCTCGCCGGCCGGCGCGGGAGGATCGGTGCGGTGCGCGGCCCCTGGCCCGTCTCTGCCTGGTTCGGGGCGCGCGACCTCAGGGCGCCGGCCCGTGAGTCGTTCCGGGCATGGTGGCGGCGCACGCGCGGTGGTCGACGGCCAGGAGCGGGCGGCGGTGCTGCGCCGCGCGGGGATGGTGCCCGGTGAGCGACGGCTCGGCACCGCGCAGCTCGGACGATGCTCGCAGCGAGATCCTGCGTCGCGTTGACGGCGCACTCCGCGATCGCCCTCCGGCGGCCCCGATTCCCCGGGACTATCGCCAGGCTCCCGGGTCGGGCGCGGATGTCGCAGATCTCTTCGCCGGGCGCGTTTCGGACTATCGGGCGACCGTTCATCGGACGACCCCCGAAGCCCTGGCCGAGGCGGTCGACGGGATCCTGTCCGCACGCGGCGTGCGGCGCCTGGTCGTCCCCCGGGGAATCCCGGACGTCTGGCTCGCGGCGAGCGACATCGACCGGCTCGACGACGAGCCGCCGCTCTCCGTGCACGAGCTCGACGGTGCGGACGGCGTCATCACGGGCTGCACGGTGGCCATCGCCGAGACCGGCACCATCGTGCTCGACGGCGGTCCCGGCCAGGGCCGCCGGGCCCTGAGCCTCCTGCCCGATTACCACCTGTGCGTGGTTCGCTCGGACCAGGTTGCGGGGACCGTGCCGGAGGCCGTGGCACGCGTGCTGCCGTCCCGCCCCCTGACCTGGATCAGCGGTCCCTCGGCGACCAGCGACATCGAGCTGAGCCGCGTGGAGGGCGTCCACGGTCCCCGCGTCCTGGACGTCATCCTGGTCGAGGTGGCGTCGCGCGGGTGACGCAGCGACCCGGCGGCGACCGTCAGCCGGACGTGTGACGACGGCCCGCGTGCGCCGAGGGGGCGCCGCCGCCGCGAGTGCGGAACCGGTAACGTCCCGAGCCGATGACCACCACCGTGTCCCCACCGGCTTCCCGGATCGCCATCACTCCTCGAGCGCCGGCGAGAGGTGATGCCCTTTCCTCGATCTCTGCGGCGCGCGCGGGCAGGACCACCTCGGCCGTGACCCCCGGCGGGACCAGGAGGTCGAGCCGGAGCCCCGTCCGCCCGGCTCGCCAGCGGCACTCGATCCTTCCGCGCACCGACTCGACCCAGGTGCGAGCCCAGGCGACGCCCGGCGCCGGCCGCGGATCGATCCTCACCGTCTCGTATCCGGGCCCGGAGGCGCGCAGGCCGCCCAGGTGCTCGTACATGAACGCCCCGACCGACCCGTACGCGTAGTGGTTCAGGGAGTTCATCACGTCCGTCCAGATCCCGGCCGTCGTCTCGCTGGTGTGGAACCCCTTGCCGTCGGTGAAGGTGTCCCAGCGCTCCCACATCGTCGTGGCCCCCTGGCCGACCTGGTACAGCCAGGAGGGGTAGGTGTCCTGGAGGAGCAGGCGGTACGCGACGTCCAGGTGGCCGTGCTCCGCGAGCGTCGGCAGCAGCCAGGGCGTACCGAGGAACCCCGTCGAGAGGTGCCAGTTCCGGCTCCGGAGGTCGGCAACGAGTCGAGCGGCGACCGGCTGGACCTCGTGGGGCTCGAGGAGCCCTGCGTGGAGCGCCACCACGCTGGCCGCCTGCGTGTCGCTGACCAGCCTCCCCCCGCCCCGCACGAACCGTCGCCTGAACGCTCGGCGAACGCCCTCGAACAGCCGTTCGTACGCGACGGCGTCGCCCTCGAGGTCCAGGGCGCGCGCGAGCTCCGCGGCCAGGCGGGCGCTGTACGCGAAGTAGGCCGTCCCGACCAGGTCCTTGGGCGTCTCCGCGTCCACCGAGAGCCAGTCGCCGTAGCCGCTGGACGGCCGGACCAGGTCGTCGCTCGTCTCGGTGAGGTAATCCAGCCAGCGCCGAATGGCGGGGAGCGCCCGCTCGGCGGCCCGCCGGTCGCCGTAGAGGCGGTACATGGTCCACGGGACGATCACCACCGCGTCGCCCCACCCCGCGGCCCCGGCGCCGATCTCCGCGATCTCGGGCACCACGTCGGGGATGGCCCCGTTCGGGAGCTGGGCATCGAGCACGTCTTCCAGCCACTTTTCGAAGAACCGCTGCACGTCCATGTTGAACATTGCGGTGGCGCAGAAGACCTGGGCGTCGCCGGTCCAGCCGAGGCGCTCGTCACGTTGGGGGCAGTCGGTGGGCACGGTCAGGAAGTTGCCGCGCTGGCTCCAGACGATGTTCTGCTGGAGCCGGTTCAGGTCCGCGCGGGAGCACTCGAACCCGCCGGTGACGCGCATGTCGGCGTGGACCACGCAGCCCGTGATCGCTTCGACCGGCAGGGCGCCCGGGTAACCGGCGATCTCGACGTAGCGGAACCCGTGATAGGTGAACCGCGGCTCGAAGACCTCCTCGCCCTCGCCGCCCAGGATGAACTCGTCGGTGGCCTGGGCAGAGCGCAGGTTCGAGCGGTAGATGCCGCCGTCCGGGTCGAGCGCCTCGGCGTAGCGCGCCGTGATCCGCCGCCCCCTCGGGCCATGCGCGGCAAGCCGGATCCATCCCACCATGTTCTGGCCCATGTCGACCAGGACGCTCCCGTCGTCGCGCTGGTCGACCCGCAGCGGTCGACGTTCTTCCATGACGCGGATGGGCGGTCCCTGGCGGGCGACCGGACACAGGCGCAGGTCGCTCACCCGAACCGGCCCCCAGGGCTCGGCCGCGGTGACCGGGCTCCAGGCCGGATCGGCGCACCGGTGGTCGATCGTCTGGCCCATGAGCAGGTCGGCGTAGCGGATCGCTCCCTCGGACGCCTGCCACTCGCCATCGCTTGCGATCAGCTGCCGCGTGCCGTCCTCGAGGACCACCTCGAGCTGGCACGAGAACAGCGGTTCACGGCCGTAGCGGCCGGGTCCCCACAGGGCGACGTGCCCCGCGTACCATCCGTCGCCCAGCGCCGCGCCGAGCACGTTCTCGCCGCCCGACAGGAGCGCGGTCACGTCGTGAGCCTGGTACTCGACGCGCCGCCGGTAGTCGGTCCATCCCGGCGCCAGGCACTCATCCGACACCCGGACGCCGTTCAGGTACAGCTCGTACACGCCAAGCGCAGTGGCGTACAGGCGCGCCTGGCGGACCCGCCGCGAGATGCGGAACCGTCGTCGGAGCAGCTGCACGGGCCGGGTGACGGCCGGCTGGCGGCCCCAGGGCGGGTCGCCCCATCGGGCCACCGCGGCGGCGAGCGGCCACATGGAGTCGTCGCAGTCGGTCGCGTGCCACCCCTCGGGTGGCTGGCTGGCGCACGACCAGCTGTCGTCACTCCCGAAGCAGTGCACCACGCCGCGCCGGTCCGCGACCACGAGCGCGCCGATCAGCCCGGACGGGGCCCCCGGCGACGGCCGCGCCTCGAGCGCCAGCACGTTCTCGCCCGGCGCGATGACGCTGGCCACGTCGACGTCGAGCGTGGCATCCGGCGGTGACGAGCCGACCGGAACGCCGTTGATCCATGCCGTGACGGCACCGCCGGCGGCCTGCAGCCGGGCCGAGGCGATCCCGCCGGCTTCCAGCGTGAACCGGTGGCGAAAGGCCGCCCGTGTGGCCGCGCCGAGGCGGGACGGCAACCAGATGCGCGACACGCCGAGGAAGTGCAGCCGTGCGTCCGCGGCGGGCTGCGCGGCGGCGATCCACGACGCCTGCCAGTCGCCCTCCCCGAGCAATCCGGTCTCGAACGTGGCGCGCTCGCTCCAGGCCGAAACGCGCCCATCGCCGTCCCAGACCCTGACTCGCCAGCTGCAGCGGCGGCGAGAGCCGAGAGCCGGGCCCCCGTACGTGAGCCAGGGAGTGGACGAGGGTACCTGTCCGCTGTCCCACAGCGGGCCCATGGCTTCGCACGCGACCTCGATCTGGCACGCCGCCTGGCGGATCCCGCGCAGTCCCGGCCTGGCCGCCAGCTTCCACGAGAATCGCGGTTCCGCCGTCCCGATACCGGTCGGATCGAGGCGGCCTTCGGTGCGGAGCTCGACCGGTCGGATGGCGGCCGCACGGGACGCCGCTCGCCCGGGCGGGACCGGGAACCGCGCGTGCGGCTGTCGACCGGTGCCGCCCGCCGCCTCGCGCAGCACCGGCTCAGGTCTCCTGGATCGCGGCAAGGCGGTGAGCGAGCCCGCTCGTGGCCGGGTACAGCTCGCGGTACACGTCGTACAGCTCCGCGTACCGCTCCGCCGCATCCGGGTTGGGGGAGACCCGGGCCACTACCGGGTTCCAGTCCGCCTGCGGCCCCGACAACCCGCAGCCCGTCGCAGCAAGCCAGGCGTCGCCGTAGCTGGCCCCGACCGTGTACGTGCGCAGCTCCTGGGGGAGACCGGTGACATCCGAGACGATCTGCAGCCAGAGCTCGCCCTTCGTCCCGCCACCCACCGCCGCGACGCGCACGGGGGGCCCGGCGCTCTCGGACATCACCTGGAGGTTGTGCCGCACGCCGAACGCGGTCGCCTCCAGAAGCGCACGGTAGAGGTGGCCTCGGCCGTGGTGGAGCGTCAGGCCGAGCACCGCGCCGCGGGCAGCGACATCGAAGAGCGGGGTTCGCTCGCCCGCGAAGTACGGCAGGATCACGACCCCGCCGGCTCCGGGAGGCGTGGCCGCCGCATCGGTGAGCAGCTGCTCGTACGAGGCCCCGGTGAGATCCCGGAACCAGGCGGTGAGCGCGCCCGACGTGGCCATCCCGCCGGCAAGGGTCAGCGTGCCCGGCCGGATCCCGCGCGTGGTCCACAGGCAGGCGTCCGGCCGCGCCTGCGCCACCACCTGCACCAGGAACATCGTCGTCCCGTACATCAGCATGAGGTCGCCGGGTTCGCTCACCCCGACGCTGGCGGCCTCGGCCCACGCGTCGATCGTGCCGGCCATGACGGGAGTTCCCTCGGCAAGGCCCGTCCGAGTCGCACCCTCCGTGGTGACGCGGCCCGCCAGGTCGCCCGGCCAGAGGAGCCGCGGCAGCTCCAGCCCGGGCGCGATCTCATCGGCCCAGTCCGTGGCCCACGACTCCCCGGCCAGATCGTAGAGGGGATCGCACTGGCTGGCGGAGTGGTGATCCAGGACGTACTCACCGGTCAGGCGGTGGACCAGGAACGAACTCGCCATGTAGAACCGCCGGCAGCGAGCCCACACGTCGGGCTCGTGTCGCCGCAACCACAGCAGCTTGGGCCCGATCGCCTGCGACGTGAGCGGGGAGCCGCCACGGGCCAGGATCCGGTCCTCTCCCAGCGCGCGCTCGATCTCGGCGATCTCGGCGCTCGCCCGCGTGTCGATTCCATAGAGGATCGCCGGCCGCAACGGCTCGCCCGAGCCGGTCGTCGGGAGCAGGCACGGGCCGATCCCGCTCACGCAGACCGCGACCGGCGGCTGGCCAGCCTGCGCGACCGACTCGCGCACGAGCTCGACCGCGTCCCGCCACCACACGGACTCGGCGTCGTGCTCGAACCAGCCTGGACGTGGCATGGACGTGGCATGGGGGCGCTCGGCCAGGTGGACGATCCGCCCGCCGGTGTCGGCCAGGCACGCCTTGGACGACGACGTCCCGATGTCGAGGCCGAGGACGAGATCCGTCATCGTGCGTCACCGAACCCGTCGTAGTCGATGTCCGCCAGGTGGCAGAAGGCCCGCAGGGCCGCGACATGGTCGCCGGGTACGGCGTGAATGTGGTTCGCGCCGTACCGCGACAGGACCTCGTCGGGATCGGCATGGAAGCGCACGAACGCGTGTGGCCACTCGTACGTCGACTGCCGCATCAGCGCTTCGTTGGTCTGCGGGTCGAACTGGACGACGTCGCCCCGCAGCACCTGCATCCGGTAGCGCCCGGCCAGTCGGGTCAGCCGCGCGAGCGTCAGGTCGCCCGGTGCGGCGAGGTGCTGGATCGAGGCGCCTCCCGCGGGGAAGTAGAAGCCCTCCGGGTACAGGTGGACGTGGCGCATGTTCTCGGCCGGATCGTCGGAGCGAGCCGCGAACCAGGTCGCATGCTGGCCGGAATTGCAGAGGTCCCAGACCTCGTGCGCCCGGTCGTAGTAACGCAGGTCGGCGAACAGCGCGGGCGTGGCGCTCATCGACCTCAGGATCTCCATCGTGAGCGCGCCGTCCATGTCGGCCTCGGTCGCGCACACGTGGACCGGCTTCGGGCCCTCCCAGTCGTAGGGGTCGTTGAGGAACGCCTCGGTGACATCCATGGTTGCGAAGTGGGTCGTGAGCTCGGGCTGGCCCTTGATGCCCGAGAAATCCAGGTGCCATTCGTCGATGAGGTCGCGCATCGCGTGGTACGAGCGAACCTGGCGCTCGAGCAGCTCCGGGGTCAGCTGCTTGCCGTCGTAGTGGACGCCTGCGGCGTGGCGCTCCAGCCATTCGCGGCCGGCCCGGGCACGCGCCGGGTCGACCTCGGCGGCACGGCGGACCAGCTCCCACTGGTCGATCTCCTCCACGTCCACGCCGAACTTCGAGATCCAGTCGCCCGGGTTCGCGACGGCGGTGTACATGCCCATGGGGCGACCGCCGATCCTCCCGAACGTCTTGCCGCGCAGCGAGGAGAGCGCCCCGCCGGCGGACACCCACGCCAGCACCGACCCGGCGACGCGGTCGTCGTCGATGTCACCCCAGGCGCGTCCGTAGGCCCGCCCGACCTGGTCGAGCGCGCCGGCGGCCGCGAGCATGCCCACCATGCCGGGGTATTCCGGCGAGACGTTCGAGAAGAGGAGCAGCGGACCGGGGGTCTCCGCGGCGGCGAGCATCGAGAAGTGGGGGAAGGCCCAGACCGGGATGTTGAAGATCGTGGTGTCCGGTCTCTCCGCGGCCAGCCGGCGGGCCTCCCTGACGGCAACGTCGTTCCGCTCGACGATCGCCTGCGCCCGCAGAACCTCGTGCCCCGCAGCCGCAAGCCGGTTCTCGATCCGCGCCTCGACGGCCCCGATGAACGTCCGGAGGTCGCGATTCACGAAGTCGCGCCCGTCCGAGAAGCTCAGCAGACCGATGCGTGCCACGTGCATCCTCCCTTGTCAGCGGCGTGCGGTGCCGCACGAATCGCGGACCCGCAGCTCGAACTGGTAGATGGGTCGGACCGGCTGCGACCGTCCGTCCGACATGCGCTCGAACAGGAGCTCCACGGCGGCGGCCGCCATCTGTCGCAGCGGCTGAGCGAGCGTCGTGAGCGGAGGGTCAATGAGGCTCGCCCACGCCGGGTCGTCGAAGGCGACCAGCGCCATGTCGCCGGGGATCGCCACGCCACGTTCGCGCAGGACCTGGAGTGCGCCCAGGGTCATCTGGTTGTTGCTCACGACGAGCGCGGTGATGCGCGGCTCCTGCTCGAGGAGGCGCTCCGTCGCCGAGTGCCCGCCCTCGACCGTGAACCCACCCGCGACCGCGCGCTCCTCGAGCCCGCTCGCCGCCATCTCCATCCGGTATCCGGCCAGCCGATCGTCGCCGGTCTGGACGTCCGGACGTCCGGCGACGAAGCCGATCCGCCGGTGCCCCGCCTCGATCAGCAGGCGGCACGCCGTCCGGGCGGCCTCGACGTTGTCGGCCGTGACGGCGTCGGCGCGGGGATCGCTCACGTGGCGGTCGAACGCGACCACGGGGATCCCCAGGTCGATCAGGCGGCTGATCTCGGGCCCGTCGGGGTCCGACGGGGAGATCAGGACCCCGAGGACCCGCTCGGCCGCCATGACGTCCAGGTAGGAGGCCTGCTTGGCCGCGTCCTCGCTGGCGTTGCAGAGCAGGACGCGCTTGCCCCGTTCGTAGAGCGCGTCCTCGATCGCGCGCACCATGGTGGCGAAGTGCGGATTCTCGATGTCGGACACGACCACGCCGACCATCTCGGCACGGCCCTGGCGGAGGTTCTGGGCCAGCCGGTTCGGCTGGTAGTCGAACCGCGATACCACGGCCAGCACCCGCTGGCGGGTGTCTTCGCTGACGGGCTGCGATCCGGTCAGGACCCGCGAGACGGTAGCGGGTGACACACCGGCCAGCCGCGCGACGTCGCCGATCCGGAGACGGCCCCCGGGGCTATGCATGAAATGGGTTTCTCATGACGGCCTCATCATAATCCTCCTGGCGCGCAGGACGGCTCGCGCTCGGACGGAACGCATCTTGACAGCGCCGTTCTCGCTTGTCTAGAGTGTCCCACCGCTGGGCTGAAATCGATATCCAAGAAGCCAGCAAGGTGTCGGCCGGAGAGGCCGGGGCACAACCGGTGGGCTGGGGGCGGACCGGTACTGCGCCGAAGGAGGATCGGATGTCATTGCAGCGGAACAGAACGTGGGTGCGCCGCCTCGCGGTGCTGGCGGTGGCCGGGGTGATCGCCGGCTGTAGCTCGTCGGCAGGTTCGAGTCAGGCCCCCACCGCGACCGGCACCCCGACAGGCGCGCCGTCAGCGCCAGCCGCGGCCGCGGCCGGCAGCGCCGCCGCCAGCGCCGCCGCCGATCAGCCGCAGATCACCCTCAAGTTCTCCTGCCCCTGCACCACGGGGCAGCCTCAGACAGAGGCGATGCAGCGGTTCGCGGACGAGGTGAAGCAGGAGACGAACGGGGCCGTCACGGTCGACCTCTTCCCGAACGGCAGCCTGCTGTCGCAGACGGTCGAGTTCGAGGGGCTCCAGAAGGACTCGGTCGACATCGCCTACGCGGCCCCTGACACGTTCGCGCCCCAGGTGTCGGCGATGGAGATCCTGCTCACCCCCTACATGTACACGAGCTGGCCGCAGGTCCTGTCGACCTTCAACAGCCAGTACGGCCAGCAGCTTGTCCAGCTCTCCGTCCAGAAGCTTGGCGTGCGTCCCCTCGACATCCAGGATCTTGGTGCGCGCGAGCTCAATCTGACCATCACCAAGCACATCTCGACGCCGGCGGACCTCAACGGCGTCAAGCTGCGGATGCCCCCGGGCCCCTACTGGGCGAAGCTCGGCGCGGCGATGGGCGCGCAGGTCACCCCGGTCGCGTTCAACGAGATCTACCTGGCGCTGCAGACGGGGACCGTCCAGGGCCAGGACAACCCGGTGGCCACCGACGTCGCCAACAAGTTCTACGAAGTCACGAAGCAGCTCATCCTCACCAACCACGTGTTCTCGCCGGTCATGCCTTCCATCAACGAGAAGGTCTGGGAGAAGCTCTCCGCCAGCGAGCAGCAGGCCATTGTCAAGGCGTTCCAGGATGCCGACACCTGGGCAGACCAGCAGGTCCAGAACACCCAGGACCAGGGAATCGCGCTCATGCAGCAGCACGGGCTCCAGGTCTACTCCCCGGACGTCAAGGCGTTCCAGAGCACGGTCCTGAAGTCGTTCCTGTGCGATCCGAGCTGGACCGGACCGTTCCTGCCCGGGATGCTCCAGAGCGTGGAACAGAGCACCGGCGCCGTGGTGCCGTCCTGCTGATCGTGCCCTGAGAGGCGGCGCCGTCAGGAGGTGGACCTGTGAGGCTACCGGCGGGACGAGGCTCGGGAGAGAGCCTCCGGGACCGCGTCCACGCCGCGTGGGAGCTGAGCAGGCCCCAGGCCTACGGCGCCGTTCTCCAGGAGGAGCTCCAGGAGGCACGGGCCGGCCGCCTCGAGCGGTTCGAGGAGGCCGTGGCGTCCGTGTTCTACTTCCTCACGTTCGCCTCCGTCGTGGTCTCGGTGTTCTTCCGGTTCGTGCTCGATCAGCCGCTGGTGTGGTCGCTGGAGGTGCCGACCTACACCTTCTTCTGGTGCTTCTGCATCGCGTCCGGCCTGTCGGACTGGCGCGACGAGCAGATCAGCTTCGACCTGGTCTCGCAGCACCTGCGCCCCCGCCTTCGGCTGATCGGGCGCGTCGTCGCGAACGTGATCATCGTGGTGACCTTCCTGCTGGTCATCCCGGGAACCGTGTCCTTCATCCAGTACGAGCTGCCCCAGCCCGCCACCGGGCTGCCGTTCGGCGAGGTCTGGGGCTACGGGGGCATCGTGCCGTTCGTTCTGATCACCATCCTGCTTCGCGGACGGTTGCTGTTGCTCGAGCTGCGTGCGCTGGGCGTGCCGGTCCCCTGGCCGGCGGGTCGGGATGACGCAGCATGAGCCTCGCCTTCCTGGCCCTGATCGCGATCTTCCTGCTCTGCTACCTGGTGGGGGCGCCCCTCGGGTACGGCCTCGTGTCGGCGGGGATCGTGTACCTGTTCATGAAGGGGGTCGACCTGGAGCAGGCTCCCGCGCTGATCACCGGGGGGATCGGCGCGAACTTCGTGGTGCTCGCGGTGCCCCTGTTCATCTTCACCAGCGAACTCATGAACAGCGCGGGCCTGACCGACCGCCTGTTCCGCTTCGCGCAGCTGCTCCTGGGCCGATCCCGGGGCGCGCTGGCGCAGGTCAACATCGTGGCCACCCTGATCTTCAGCGGCATGACCGGGAGCGCGGTGGCCGACACCAGCGGGATCGGCGTGATGAGCGTGCGGGCGATGGAGTCGGCGGGGTATCCGAAGGGGTTCGCCTGCGCGACCACGTCGACCAGCGCGATCATGGGCCCGCTCCTGCCGCCCAGCATCCCGCTGGTGGTGTACGGCTTCCTGAGCGGCACCAGCATCGGGGCACTCTTCCTCGCCGGGCTGGTGCCCGGCCTCACACTGGCGGTCGCCCATGCGGGGCTGGTGGGATACCTGGCCCGCAAGAAGAACCTGCCCCGCGAGAACTGGCCCGGTCTGCTGCCGATCGTGGTCGCCCTCATCGCCGGCTTCCCCGCGATCATGGCGCCGGTGATCCTCATCGGCGGGATCTACAGCGGGATCTTCACGCCCACCGAGAGCGCGGCCGTGGCCGTGCTGTACGCGCTGATCGTGGCGTTCTTCGTCTACCGGAGCCTGACGCCGCGCCAGTTCCTGCGCAGCATGGGCGTCGCGGTGCGCCAGACCGGCGCGGTCGCCGGTCTCATCGCCGGAGCCTTCATCATCGACTACGCGGTGACCAACGAGCAGGTCCCGGCCGCGATGACCCAGCTGGTGCTCGGGATCTCCCACCAGCCGCTGGTGCTGCTCGCCATCATCAACATCCTGTTCCTGGTGGGCGACCTGTTCCTGGAGACGGTCGTGCTGCAGTTCGTGATGCTGCCGATCGTGCTCCCGATCGTGAAGGCGGCGGGGATCGACCCGGTCTACTTCGGCGTGGTGATCACGCTGAACATGATGATCGGCCTGGGGCTGCCGACCCTGGGCGTGCTCAACTTCATCCTGAGCCGGCTGACGCACACGCCGCTCGAGGAGATCATCCGGGAGATGTGGCCGTTCCTGGGCCTGCTCGTGGCGGGACTGATCGTGCTGATGCTGTTCCCGCAGATCTCGCTCTTTCTCCCACACCTGCTCGGCTTCAACGGAGACTGATCACGTGAGATGGCTTGCGCGCCGCGCCCCCGGGCACTTCCACGAACTGTGGTCCTCGGACCGCCCGATGTACGGGGGCTGGGCGCAGCTGCCCTCGCCGATGTCGGCAGAGATCCTGGGGCACACCGGCTTCGACTGGGTGTGCATCGACGCACAGCACGGCCCGATGGGCACGGACAGCCTGCTCGCGATGCTGCAGGTCCTTACCCTGACCGGCACACCGGCCTTCGTGCGCGTGCCGTGGACCGACCCCGGGCTCATCGGGAAGGTGCTGGACGCGGGGGCGGTGGGCGTCATCGTCCCGATGGTGAGCACGCCCGAGCAGGCCGAGACGGCGGCCGAGGCCTGCCGGTATCCGCCGCGCGGTATCCGCAGCATGGGCCCCAGCCGCGTGCAGTACCTCAACCCCGGCTACGACGCGGCCATGGGCGACCGCATCGCGCGCTGCGTCCCGATGATCGAGACCCTCGAGGGGGTCGAACGGGTCGATGAGATCGCGGCGGTGCCCGGCGTGGACGGACTCTTCATCGGACCGGGGGACCTCTCGCTCGCCGGGGGGTATCCGCCGTCCCTGTGGACGGACGCGCCGGACCACGTCGCGCGCATCATGCGGGTCCTCGAGGCGTGCCGGCGCCACGGGGTGGTGCCCGGCATCTACAGCGGCGACCTGGAGCTGACGGCACGGTGGCGGGCCGCGGGCTTCCGGATGCTGGCGCTGCTGAGCGACTCCCACTTCCTGGCCACGGTGCCGCGTGCGCTGCTGGAGTCGATCCGGGCGTCGGAGGGCGCAGAGATGCCCCAGGGGGCAGAGGCGTCGCCTGCAGGCGCGCCAGCCTCCGAACCCGACCGGTCGGCGCCGTGACCTTCGATCGGGAGGGCGCATGGCCGGCACGCTTCGGCGGCGTCATCGCGGCGCCCTCCACGCCGTTCCGCGACGACGGGCGCGTCGATTCCGGCCGGATTGCCGCCTACGCGGACTTCCTGCTGGCACGGGGCGTGGCGGCGTTGATGGTCGGTGGCACCACGGGCGAGTTCGTGGCCATGGAGGTCGAGGAACGGGCGGCGGCCGCGTCGGCGTTTCTCGCGGCCGCGTCCCGCCGCGTCCCGGTGATCGTTCACGTCGGGCATGTCGACCTGCGGAGCGCCCGCCGGCTGGCGGATGCGGCGGCGGCGGCGGGAGCCGATGGGCTGGCAGCGATCACGCCCTACCTGCACCGGACCAGCCCTGGCGCGGTCGAGCACTATCTGCGGACCCTTGCCCGGACGGTCCCCGAGATCCCCTTCTTCTTCTACAACTACCCGGAGGCATCGGCGAACCGAGTGCCCCCGTCGTCGTTCATGGCGCTGCTGGAGGAACCGAACGTCTGCGGCGTCAAGCTCAGCGTCGGCACGTGGGAGGAGATCGAGCCGTACCTGGCGCTGCCACCCGACCTGCTGGTCACCCCCGGGAATGACGGGCTGATGGAGCGGTTCGCGGGCGCCGGTGGCCGCGCGATCGTCTCGGGCAACGCGGCGGCGGTGCCGGACGTGGTGGTGGCGCTGTTCGGGGCGTTCGTTCGCGGCGAGGGGACGGCGGCACACCGGGACGCCCTCGACCGGCTGGTCCGCCTCACGCGCGCCGGTTCAGTCGACCGGCTCAAGCAGCTGCTCCGTCTCCGCGGGATGGATGTTGGCCCGGCCAGGGTCCGGACGTTCACCGCCGGCGAGGAGGACCCGGAGGCGGACACGGCGGCCGCACTGGATCTGCTGGTACGCGACCACGGCGTGGTGGCGCCGGACGGCGCGGGCACGCCGTCCGCGGGCACGCCGTCCACGGGCACCTGACCCACGCATCGTCGCGTGCGTGGCCCGCACCGCGGCAGCGAAGCCGGGACCGGCCGGACTGCCGAGCGTGGCGGGACCTCGGGAACTGGCCCACTCATCTGTTTCTCGCTCACGTTCGGCTGGACCCTCATAGATGCGGTCCTGCCATGTCGGCATCATTAGCCAATCTTGCTGGCTCAATCGAGCTTCAGGTGCATTAGCGCATCAAGATTGTGCTATCTTGACACCCATGCGAGTCCCCGCCCTGGGTGATCTCCCCGATCAGACATCGGACGACGCTTTCTGGGACGTAGTCGGACGCGTCGAACACGAACAACTCGACTTCAAGCTCCGTTCCGACCGTCTGACGGAGACCATGGCGGCCATGGCAATGACGGACGGCGGCCTGATCATCCTCGGCGTCCGCGATGATCGATCTGTCGCCGGTTGCCCACTCGATCAGGCGACCCTCGACCGAACCATGGCCACGGCACACGATGTCGGCGTCGAGGTGCAGCTGCGAGCTGTGACCGTCGGGGAACACATCATCACCGTGGTGGCGGTCCCTGAGGTGCGGGGTCGCATCGTGACCACCCCTGACGGGAGACTGCTCCGCCGGCACGGCAGCTCCAGCCAACCGTTGGTTGGCGATGCCCTGGCCCGGTTCGTTCGCGAGCGCGAGGGGCGATCGGCTGAGGACGATGCGCTACCGGTCGCGGCACTGGACGATGTCGATGCCGAGATCCTGAACAGGGCTCTCGCCGCGGCCGGACGGCCACGCATTCGCCGCGACGGCGTGCCCCGCGCGCTGGTCGATCTTGGCGTAGCTCGCATCGAGCCGCCCCCCACAGGCACCGTGCTCACCAAGGCTGCCGCGCTTCTCTTCGCGGTCGACCCAAGGCGGTATGTGTCCGGCGCGTGCGTTCAGGTTGTCAGACGTGCCGGCGTAGGGCCAGGTCCGGGGCCCACGACTGCGCGGGTTGAGCTTGTCGGTCCACTTCCAAGATTGCTCGACGCAGTGTTGGAGTTCGTTCAGCGGAACACGCCGACTTATCAGGCCGTCGTCGGGACACATCGGGAGACCCTCCCCTCCTACCCAGTAGCAGCTGTGCGCGAGGCTGTCCTCAACGCGTTGGCCCATCGCGACTACGGGCTGCCCGGCGCAACGGTGGATGTGACGATCTGGGACGACCGCATGGAGGTGCACAGCCCAGGGCCACTGCCTGGCCACATCACCCTGGAGAACATTCGGGAAGAGCACTACTCCCGCAACCGACGGACCATGGCAGTCCTGAAGCTCCTGGGATTGGTGGAGGAATACGGAGAGGGCATCGACAGGATGTACCGGGAGATGGAGGCTCGTCTCATGGAGCCGCCTCTCATCAATGCCGGCCCCGCTTCTGTAGTCGTCACGCTCTACTCTCGCTCGCTGTTGACCCCTGAGGATCAGGCGTGGCTCGCCCTGCTTGGGCACCTCGGGCTCACTCCGGCGGAACGACGGATGCTCGTGCTCACCCGCAGAGAGGAGGCGATCACGCCACGCCGCGTCAGAGCAGTGATGCCCGACGTTGACGAGGACTCGCTGATCGCCGGAGCCATCGCGAAGGGTCTCCTCGTGCGTACAGGGGAACGAGGGGGAACGCGCTACGTGCTATCCGACGAGATCGTGCTCCGGGCCGGTGCATCCGGCCTTGAAGCTCGCGTACGTCAGCGGCAGAGGCTCCTGGACGAAGTTCGGCGAAGGGGCAGTCTGTCTGTGCCAGAAGCGTCGACCGTGCTCGGAGAGGACGCGGCGCTTGCGCGCCATCTCCTCAACGACCTGGCGCGGGCGGGTCTTGTCGCGGCTCAGGGACGAACGCGCGCTCGGCGCTACTACTCCCCGGAGCTTGTGGGGCTGTCGTCAGGGCCGAGCGCGGGCGGCGCGCCGGAGCAGTCGCCGGGATGATGCCGCACGATCAGGTCCGCTGATCGAGAGTCAGCGGCAGGAAGCACGCGAGGCAAGTTCTGAGTTCGCTGGAGTTCAGCACGTGTCGGTGGGTATGACCCGCTGAAGCGCCCGAGGTGCAGCTTCCCGAGCTCGAAGCGCAGGGCCCGTCACGTCCCGCCGGCGGCGTTCTCGACGATCCGGACCAGGAGGAGGGCCAGCCAGCAGAGGAGCACGCGGGCGCGGATGCGCTGCTCCTTGCGGTGGTAGGCGTGGCGCAGGTCGAGCGTCGTCTTCATGTCCCGCCAGGCACTCTCGACCTCCAGGGGCTGCTTGTAGCCCCTGGCGACGTCCTCGGCCGACAGTGAAGGGTCTGATGACTTCCAGCGCGCGACCTGGTCAGCCTGAAACGCTTCGAGGCGGCTCCGGCCGATGACCCCGACGTTGGGCGAGAGGTTGGCGCCCGCAGGGCGCGCAGGAACGACGCACGGTTCGCGGGCAGGTCGCCGGCTGGGGTATCATGCAGGGCGTCCGGAGCGGCGGTGGCCATGGGTGAGAACCTCGGCGTTGGTTCCGATCAGCGTCCCCTTCTCACCGATAATCAATCGCTCTCCGAGCGCTGTGGACCAGGGCCTGGCAGGTTGGTGCGCAAGCATCAGCTCTTCCAGAACTCGAACCACCGCACAGGGCAAGCCGACATAGCTCAGTGGTAGAGCAGCTGTTTCGTAAACAGCAGGTCCTCGGTTCAAATCCGAGTGTCGGCTCCACTCCCCGTTTCGCACGATGTCACGACTTTCCGTGCGAATCTCGCGGACTAGGACGCCACAACGCTCGAGGACCTGCTATCTGAGCGGATCAGGGCCCGAGGAAGAGCGCAGAAGACCTGCTAACTATTCGCTCTCGAACTCGCGAGTCGGAGCCGTGACTGAGCCGAGGGTCGCGAAGATCGGCTGTCTTCCGCATAGCAGGTCTTCCGCGGCGCTCGCCTGCATGCTCGTACTTGTCAATTTGACAAGTAGCAGCTAAGGTCGGGCCATGGCAAGCGACGTTGGCTTCGCGACCATCGAGCAGCTCCAGCTCCTCCCTGAGGACCAGCGGGTGCCGTCCCTCCGGAAGCGCCGCGAGGGCCAGTGGTTCGATCGCAAGAGCGCCCGGGTCAAACCTCGTGAGCTCGCGGACGCGATGGTCGCGCTCGCGAACGCCGAGGGTGGGCTCATCGTGATGGGGATCTGGGGCGGCGCCATCGAAGGAACGGGCTCCGACGAGCGCCTGAAGAACGGATGGCGACAGGCGGGCCGCGACTTTGCCCGCCCGCCTGTGCCGGCCCGGTTCGAACGCGTGCCCTGCATCAACAAGCACGGCAATCCCGATCAACTCCTGATCATCGAGGTCGAGGCGAGCGAGCACGTCCACGAGAACGTGCGCGGCGAGGTCCTCCTGCGGGTTGGTGACGAGAACCGTCGCCTGGGACCAATCGAAGCCACCGAGCTCCGCTACGACAAGGGCGGCACGTTCTTCGACGGAACGCCGGTTGCTGGGGCCGTTCGGGACGACCTCGACCCGGGTCTTGTCGACGCATTCCTTCGCGCGGTCGGTAGTCTGTCGCGACCCGACGACGCACTCCTCGCACGCGGCCTCCTCACGCCGAACCGGGGTCAGCTGCTCCCGACCGTGGCGGGCATGCTGACGCTCGGCGCCAACCCCCAGCGCTTTCTGCCGGAGGCACGGATTCGGCTGCTCCGCTATCAGGGAAACGCTCGCGAGACGGGGGATCGATCGAACATCCTCTCGGACGTCCAGGGCGACGGCGCGCTTCGCGATCAGATTCTGTTCGCGCGCAGGACGCTGCGAAGGTGGCTCGCCTCCGTGATCCGGCTCGGGTCCGGAGGGCGATTCCACCGGGCAACCATGATTCCGGAGAGGGTCTGGCTCGAGGCGGTCGTCAACGCCGTCATCCACCGGTCCTATTCAATCGGTGGGGATCACATTCGGGTCTCACTCTTCGCTGACCGCCTGGAAGTGGAGTCGCCGGGCCGTCTGCCAAGCCTCGTCCGCATCGAGACGATCCGCTCGACAAGGTTTGCGCGCAACCCGCGTGTTGCACGGACCGTTCTTGAGTTCGGCTTTGGGCGGGAACTCGGCGAGGGTGTCGACCGGATGTTCGAGGGGATGGAGCAAGCCGGCCTCCCTGACCCGATTTACCGCCAGGGACCCGCGTCGGTCAGCGTGTCGCTATTGATGGACCCGCTTGGTGCTCGCATGCTCCGGCTGCTGCCGGCGGGATCGGAGCGATTCGTGGAGTTCGCGCTCAGCAGTGAGCGCCTGACAACTGCCGAGGCGAAGGAGCTCCTCGGGGTCTCGGTCAACACGGCGCGGCGATACCTGTCGGTGCTTGCGGATGCCGGCTACCTGCGCCGCGAAAGCCAGAGCGCGCGCGACCCGCACGGCTTCTGGCGACTTGCGACCGGAACGAGTGGCACCGATGAGTCCGAAGGGTAGCGACGGGTCGTCCATAGCGGCGCCTCGGTCGCCAGACGAGCTACTACGCGAGATCGAGCTGCTGCGGGCCGAGAACACGCGGCTCCGCGCGCTCTTGGAGGCGCGAGCCGACGCGGCTCGCGGTCCGTCGCTCCCATCCGCTCGGGGCGTGACCGCCGGCGCGGTCACGCTGTTCGAAGAGGACGAACCCGGCCTTCCCCGAGTGGACGCCAGATCCTCCGCGGAAGAGAAGATCGCCCTGTTCCGAGCCCTCTTCACGGGACGGGAGGACGTCTATGCGACCCGCTGGGAGAACCCTCGGTCCAGCAAATCGGGCTGGAGCCCGGCCGTCGTTGGCGGACCCTCCAATGCGAAGCGCCCTGACCGCGAGTATCTGCCTCTGACGGACGCGGTGATCGAGTCCCATCTCTCGGGCCGAGTCCACGTCGGGCTGTATCCGCTGCTCCCTGGTGACTCGTGCCGGCTGCTCGCCTGTGACTTCGATGGGTCGAGCTGGCCGCTCGACGCGAGGGCGTACCTTGACGCCGCTCGGGCGTTAGGCATCGATGCCGCCCTCGAGCGGTCACGCTCCGGTGACGGTGCGCACGTCTGGGTCTTCTTCGCGCAACCAGTTCCCGCGTCGATTGCACGCCGGATCGGCGCGCACCTGCTGCGCGAGGCGATGACCGTCCGCGCGGAGCTCGACCTCGCCAGCTACGACCGGCTCTTCCCGGCCCAGGACTTCATGCCGAGAGGCTCGTTCGGCAATCTGATCGCGCTGCCGCTCCAGGGCCAATGCCGGCGCACAGGAACGACCGCGTTCCTCGATGCTTCGCTCGCACCATTCGAGGACCAGTGGGCTTTCCTGTCTGGCCTTCAGCGCGTGCCGCCTGCGGTCGCCCATTCGGTGGCCGGCCAGTTGCGCGAAGTCGCAGCCGGGCCGATGGAGCCAGCGTATCGGCGCCCATTCCGCGGCGATGCAGTGAAGCCCCCAGCGTCGATCCGGGCCGTGGCCGGCACGATGCTCGCGATTGACCGCATCGGGCTTCCGCCCGCCCTCATCTCGTCCTTCAAGCACCTGGCCTCGCTCCACAACCCCGAGTACTACGAGAAGGAGCGCCTGCGCTTCTCGACCTGGAACACGCCGCGCCTGATCCGCTGCTACGAGGAGACCGTCGACCAGCTCCTGCTACCGAGAGGCCTGCGCGAGGCAGCCGCGGCGCTGGCGGAAGAGGCTGGCAGCCATCTGCAGGTCCGCGATACCGCCTCGGCTGCGTCGTCCATCAACGTCCGACTTCAGGCGACACTCGACGCCGACCAGGAGACCGCGTTCGCGGAGCTCGGCCACCACGACCTCGGCGTCCTCGTCGCGCCGCCGGGAGCGGGCAAGACCGTCGTCGGCTGCGCCGTCATCGCGCATCGCGCGACTGCCACGCTGATCCTCGTAGACCGTCAGCCGTTGCTCGAGCAGTGGCGCGAGCGGCTGCAGGAGCATCTCGGGCTCAACCGCCGGCAGATTGGCACACTTCGCGGAGGATCAGGTCGCCTGAAGGGGACCGTCGATGTCGCAATGGTCCAGTCGCTCGCGCGTCGGGACGACCTCCTCCAGCTCATGTCCGACTACGGGCTGGTGATCGTCGACGAGTGCCACCACGTGCCCGCCGTGACGTTCGAGCGAGTCGTCCGACAGATCAGCGCGCCCGTCTGGCTCGGACTCACCGCAACTCCCTACCGCCGGGACGGGCTGGAAGGGTTGATCACGATGTACTGCGGGCCGGTCCGTCACCGAATGGTTGCCGGCTCGACGGTCGACGCCGGCGTGGTGCGCGCGCTGGTCATTCACGACACCGCCCATCCCGTCCAAGGCGACGCAGAGGGAGAGAACAGGCCGGCGATCCAGACGGTGTTTCGCGGCCTGGTCGAGGATGACGCCCGCACGCGGCAGATCTGCGCTGACATCACCGCGGCGTCGCGGGCCGGCCGCAACTGCTTGGTCCTCTCGCAGTGGAAGGAGCACGTGAAGCTCCTCGAGGCCGGGCTCGAGGAGTCCGGGGTGCGGCCCGTGGTGCTGGTAGGAGGAGTCGGGAGGAAGGAGCGCCGCGCGACCATCAGCCGACTGTCGGAGGCGCGGTCCGGCGACGGCGTCGTGCTCATCGCGACCGGAAGCCTCCTTGGCGAGGGCTTCGACTGTCCGCCGCTCGACACGCTGTTCGTCGCCTTCCCGATCGCGTTTCGCGGGCGCATCGTCCAGTACGTGGGACGAGTGCTTCGACCCCTCGAAGGCAAGGAGCGAATCGAGGTGCACGACTACGTGGACGCCCAGGTCCCGGTTCTGGCACGAATGCTGACGAAACGGCGGGCCGCCTACGCGAGTCTCGGGTTCGACGTGCGCAGCGTCCGCGCTCGTCGGCGGTGACGAGGGAGGATGTCCTGTCTGGATGGGCAGGTCGTACCATGGCACCGTCAACCACGTCCTCGGGAGGCACCAGACAGCTGCGTATTCGAGTTCGAAAACGAAGACCTGCTAACTGAGCGCCCTACGCTCGCAGTTCCACGCTCGTGCCACAGCGCTTAGGCCAAACCACTTCGTAAACAGCAGGTCCTCGGTTCAAATCCGAGTGTCGGCTCCAGCGACTGAACGTGAAACCGCCGCTCCGGGACGGCCCGGGACGGCGGTTTCGGCTTCCGTGCAGTCTGTCGTGCGGCTCTTCGGGCGCCGAGCGCGTGCGTCTCGCCGGGTTCGAGGTGCCAGCGAACGTCGCCCTCCCGCACCCGGGCGGCACGAGGCGAGTCCCGGCAGGGCGTCAGCGGCCCGGTCCGACCCCGCCCGGTCGGGCCTCGCCCTCCCCGTTCGACGACTCGACGATCTCGCCGGGCGTGTGGTGGATCCCGGTGATCGCGGGGATGGTGCCGAGCCGGCCGGCCTGGTAGTCCTCGAACGCCTGGACCAGCTCCTCCCGGGAGTTCATCACGAAGGGTCCGTACCAGGCCACCGGCTCGCGGATCGGCCGGCCGCCGAGCACCAGGGCCTCCAGCTGCGGGCTGCGGCTCTCCTGGACGGCCGCGGCGCCGACGGTCAGGGCGTCACCGGGGCCGAAGACGGCCAGCTGGCCCATCTGGACCGGCCGCCGCTCGACACCCACCGTGCCGAGCCCGGCCAGCACGTAGACCAGCGCGCTGTGGTCGGGACGCCAGGGGAGCGCCACCCGGGCGCCCGCGGCGAGCGACACGTGGACCAGCGTCATCGGGGTGCAGGTGGATCCCGGGCCCTGATGTCCGGCCACGTCGCCGGCGATCACCCGCACCAGGGCGCCTCCGTCGGACGAGGCCAGCAGCGCGACCTCGCCGGCTCGCAGGTCCTGGTAGCGCGGGGCCGCCCACTTCTGGGCCCGCGGCAGGTTCACCCACAGCTGGATGCCGTGGAAGAGGCCGCCGCTCGCCACCAGCGCCTCCGGCGGCTTCTCGATGTGGAGGATCCCGGCGCCGGCCGTCATCCATTGGGTGTCGCCGTTCGTGATGACCCCGCCGCCGCCGTTGGAGTCGTGGTGCTCGAAGATGCCGTCGATCATGTAGGTGACGGTCTCGAAGCCGCGATGCGGGTGCCAGGGGGTCCCCTTCGGTTCGCCGGGCGCGTACTCCACCTCGCCCATCTGGTCCATGTGCACGAACGGGTCCAGCGCGGCGAGGTCCACGCCGGCGAACGCGCGGCGGACCGGGAATCCCTCGCCCTCGAAGCCGGAGGGGGCGCTGGTCACGCTGACCACGGGGCGCTGGCGGGCGGCCAGGGGATCGGGGGACGGGATGCGGGGCAGGGCGGTGATGTCGTCGACGGTGACGGCCGGCATGGGGATCGGTCCTATTCGCCTGGTGAGTCCTGGCGGGTTGCGCCGTCGGTCGTTGTGCGGGGCGCGGCAAGCCGCTCCAGCAGTTCCTGCAGATCGGCCATCGCGTGCTCGTCGAGGCGCGGCGCGACGAACCGCTGGAGCGTCGCGCCGTGGTACGGGAGTGCCCCCTGGAGGGCCTGCAACCCTCGGCGGGTGAGCTGGGAATATGCGCCCCGGCCGTCCGCGGGGCAATGGACGCGCTCGACGAGGCCCTGGGTCTCGAGCCGGTCGACGCGGCGCGTCAGCCCGCTCGGGGTCAGGTGGGAACGCTCGGCGAGCTCACCCATCCGCAGTCGCCTCGCAGGCGCCTCGGCCAGCGGGAGGAGGACCTCGACGGCGTCCGGTCCGAGGACCTGGCAGCTGCCCGGCTCGGGATCGAGGGCATCCCGGAGCGCTGCGCGCGCGGCGGCGATCGCCTGCCACAGGCGCACGACGCGGGGCACCGCGGCCGTCGCCGGGTCACCGGCAGCCCGCTCGGCCGGTAGGCCCAGGGTTGAAGCGTTATTCATTGCGTAATGAACTATTGCACACGCAACAACAGCCGTCAAGCCCGCGTGCTCCCGGAGGCATATCCTCTTGCCGTCCGGCACAGACCGCAGGGAGACGCGCCCATGGGTGTCTCGTTCGGGTACGCGCTCATCAGCTGCGAGCGCCACCCCGCCGTCGACCGCACGGCCGGCGAGCTCTACCGCGACGCGCTGGCACTCGCCCGGCGGGCCGAGGAGCTCGGGCTCGACTCGGTCTGGACCAGCGAACACCACTTCGTCGACACCGAGTACCTCCCCTCGCCGCTCGTGATGGCGGCGGCGATGGCCGCGGCGACGAGCCGGATCCGGGTGGGCACGGGCGTCATGCTGGGCCCACTCCATCACCCGCTGCACGTCGCCGAGGACGCCGCGACGGCCGACCTGATCGCGGACGGCCGGCTCATCCTGGGCCTGGGGCTGGGCTGGTCGGGGATCGAGTTCCGGGCGTTCGGCGCGGATCGGACGAAGCGCGCCCGGGCCATGGAGGAGCTGCTGGACGTGCTCGACGGCGCGGCCCGCGACGACCTGCTGCGCCACCACGGCGCGCTGTGGGACCTGCCCGAGGTGGCCGTGCGGCCGAAACCGGCGCGCGGCAGGCTCACGGTCTGGCTGGGCGGCACGGCCGAGCCCGCGATCCGCCGCGCGGCCCGGCGAGCGGACGGCGTCTTCCTCCACACGCCCATCGAGCAGTTCCGTGGCCAGATGGCGGCGATCCGCGACGAGCTCGACCGCGCCGGGCGCGACCCGGCGACCCTCCAGGTGGCCGTGTACCTGACGATCGTGCCCACCCACGACGGGACCGACGGCTGGCACGCGTACGGGGACCTCGTGCGCCTCGCCCAGTGGAAGTACCGCGACCTGCGCGCGGCCTCGACCCGGGTGGGGCAGCCGCTCCCGACGGGCGGGCCGCTGCCACCGGACGACGAGGCGGCCATGCGGGGCTGCTACATCGGCGGGTCGCCGGAGGCGATCGCGGAACAGTTGCGCGCATACATCGACGCCGCCGGGGGCAGCCTCCACATCGTGGCGCGCGACTACCTGCCAGGGCTCGACCCGGCGGCCCAGGCCGAGCTGCTGGAGCTGTTCGCGCGGGAGGTGCCGCCGCTGTTCGGCTGATGGCGCCGGGATGGCGGGCCCCGAGGGCAACCGAGGCTCCGCTGAGGGCGCCGGTGCCGGCGATGATCCGGAGGGATGCGCGATGATCGACCTGGGGACCGAGTTCGGGGCACGAGCGGACCGGCGCCTGCGCGAGGAGAAGGTCGCGTGGTTGACCACCGTCCGCCCCGACGGCACGCCCATCCCCGTCCCGGTCTGGTTCCTCTGGGACGGCGAGACGATCCTGATCTACAGCCAGCCACGCACCGGCAAGCTCCGCAACATCGCGGGGAACCCGCGGGCGGCGCTGCACCTGCGCACCGACGAGCACGGCAACGAGGTGGTGGTGCTCACCGGGGACGCGCGGGTCGATCCGGCGGCGCAGCCCCTGGACGCCAACCCGACGTTCGTCGAGAAGTACGCCGAGCTGATCGCGGGGATGAAGACGACCGCCGGCGCCATGGCCGCCGACTATTCGGTGGCCGTCCGCCTGCGTCCGGACCGCATCTCGGGCTTCTGAGCGCGCCATGCCCGCCCGCCACGAGACCGTCGAGGTCGCCGGTCACCACGTCGCCGTCAGCAACCCGGACAAGGTCTTCTTCGACGGCCCCGGCTTCACGAAGCTCGACCTGGTCCGCTACTACCTGGCGGTGGCCGACGGGGCGCTGCGCGGCGTGGCCGGGCGGCCCATGGCGCTCAAGCGGTACGTGAACGGGGCCGGCGGCGAGTTCTTCTTCCAGAAGCGGGCGCCGCGGTCGCGGCCCGGCTGGATCGAGACGGTGGAGCTGGCCTTCCCGTCGGGCAGGACGGCCGACGAGATCGTCGTGCGGGATGCCGCCCAGCTCCTCTGGATCGTCAACCTCGGCTGCATCGACCTGAACCCGCACCCCGTGCGCGCGGACGACCTGGACCACCCCGACGAGCTGCGCGTCGACCTGGACCCGGGGCCGGGCGTTCCGTGGGACGACGTGCGCCGGGTGGCGCTGGTCGTGCGGGACGTGCTCTCCGACCACGGGCTGGCCGGATGGCCCAAGACGTCCGGGTCGCGGGGGATCCACGTCAACGTGCGGATCGAGCGCCGCTGGACGTTCGACGAGGTCCGCCGCGCGGCGCTGGCGCTGGCTCGGGAGGTCGAGCGGCAGGCGCCGGAGATCGCCACCAGCCGCTGGTGGAAGGAAGAGCGCCACGGCGTCTTCATCGACTACAACCAGAATGCGAAGGACCGCACGGTCGCGTCGGCCTACTCCATCCGGCCGACCCCCGATGCCCGCGTCTCCACGCCACTGACGTGGGACGAGGTCCCGGCGGTCGACCCGGCGAAGTTCACGCTGGCGACCGTCCCCGATCGGTTCGCCCGCCTGGGCGATCCCGGGGCGGGGATCGACGAGACGACCGGCTCCCTGGAGGGCCTGCTCGACCTGTCGGCTCGCCAGGAGGCTGCGGGACTCGGCGAGGCGCCCTGGCCGCCGCACTACCCGAAGCCGGCCGACGAGCCGCCGCGGGTGATGCCGTCGCGGCGGCGGATGACCATGCCGCTCGTCGAGATCGCACGGGCGGCGGCGAAGGACGACGCGCTGGCCGGGCTCGCGCGGTGGCGCGACCGGCACCCCGAGGCGTGGCGTCACCTCCAGCCCGAGGACGTGCTGGTGGACGCGATGCGCGGGCGCTACATGACCTGGACCCGCATCCGCGTCAACCTGAAGAACGTGCCGCCGGAACTGCGCCCGGCCCAGGAGCCGCTCGATCCCGACTACAGCCCATGGTGATCGTCGCGGTCTGATCCGCGAAGTAGCTCACCTATGATCCATATCGCAGGGCGTGGTCATCCTGCGCCGACATCCTGCGCCGACTTGTGCGTCACGAACGGTTGATAAGTCCCTGACCTTGGAGCCGGATTCCGCCGCGACGCGCGCCAGGGGTCGGCGGCACATGCGAACTCGAGCGCGGTGAGGGAGGATTAGGACTCCAGCGTCCACAGCGTGCCATCCTGGAGGGCACTGACCTGAACGGAGGCGTGGCGCGAACCGATTGGTTCGTCGCGAGCGATCACGGCATCGAGATCTTCGTTCGTGAGCTCCGGCCGTCCGTCCCTGCCCGGACGTCGCTGCTGCTCGTGCATGGCGGGGGCCCCGGCGGCGTGGCCTCCTTCGATCTGCCGGTGCCCGGCTACTCGCTGGCGGAGGCATTCGCGCGCGTTGGCCACCTCGTGTACGTCATGGACGCGCGGGGCTGGGGAGACTCGACGCGACCGCCGGCGCTCGAGCAGCCGGCCTCGGCCAACCCGCCGGCCGTCCGCTCCGACGAGGTGGTGCGCGACATCGATGCGGTGGTCCGCGCGGTCAGTGGCGAGGACCGGGCTCGACGCGTCGCGCTGCTCGGGTGGGCGACAGGTGGACACTGGTGCGCGATGTACGCGACGCAGCACCCGGCTGCGGTAAGCCATCTCGTCATGCTGAATAGCCTGTACGGTGTGGACGCGCCCTGGCAGCTGAGCAGGGCCTTCGAGGCTCCGAACCGGCCCGGCGAGTTCGATCCGGGTACCGGCGCGTATGGGTTGCGGACGGCGCCGGGCCTCCTTGCCCGCTGGGACAGCTCGATCCCCACGGCCGACAAGGGCGAGTGGCGCGACCCGCGCGTCGCCGAGGCTTACGTGCGCGAGGCGCTGGCCAGCGATCCCGCCAGCGGCACATACACACCCCCGGCGATGCGCATCCCGAGCGGGTTCCAGCTCGACAGCTACGAGATGTCCCGCGGGCGACGGTTCTGGGAGGCAGGAAACGTTCGCGTGCCGACCCTGGTGGTGCGCGGCGAGCGGGACTTCTGGTCCCGACCCGAAGATCTCGAGGCGCTCGAGCGCGAGCTCGCTGCTGCTCCCAGGGTCCGGACCGTCACCATTCCGGGCGGAACGCACTACCTCTTCAACGACCGGGCCGAGCGCGGACGCGAGCGCTTCGTGGAGGAAGTGGTGGAGTTTCTCGCGCCCGACTGAGTCGCCGGCGCGGCCGGCGACATCCGCATGCCCGTCACCGCCTCGATCGCATCCACGGTCTGGGCGTGCTTCGACGTCGACCTCGTCGCGATCGTCCTCCCGTCAGAGCGGGGCAAGCGGGATGTCGAGTGAGGTGGCGGCCTCCGCGAGACGGCGGTCGTAGCTGGCGAGCAGCGGACGCTGCCCGGACCGCGCAGGAACTCGATGGACGCGAGGTGGAGCGCATCGAGCGTACGGACCGCGATCGGGAAAGGCTCCAGGGCGCGAGCAAGCACCACGGGCGCCAGCTCGAGGAAGGCAAGGCGCCCGAGGAGGAGGCGCACGTCGTCGGCATGGCTCGCGACCAGTCCCCGGGCGTTGATCCGGTGCCAGACCTCGTATTCGAGGAGCCGGCTGGAGCAGAAGGGCCCGCCCTGCCAGAAACCCTCCCCAGGGAACCGGTCCTCGGCGAGAAGCTGCGCCAGGACGACCGAGCTGTCGATGTAGATCACGGATCCGCGCGGTCGGATTCGAGCTCGGCGAGCAGGCGGTCCAGCGGCGCGACCGGTCGCCGCGGCACGGAGGCATCCGCCGCGCCGACGGCGGGGGTCAGGAATCCGTGACGGACGGCGTCGGCCAGCATCGCGTCCTGGGCAAGCGCGGCACGACCTTCGCGGGGAGGAACCAGCTCGGCGACAACCCGTTCGCGGTCGGTAACGAGGACGGTCTCCCCCGACGTCGCGAGCCGGACGTACTCGCTCAACCTGTTCTTCAGTATCTTCAGTCCAACCGCCCGCATGCCGGCAATGTGGCTTCTGGAAGCTACATTGGTCAATGCTTGCGAGGATGCCCGCCACGGCCTCGCCGACCGGGCGGCGACCGGCGCGACCTGCGGCCTGACGAGGCCCGGCGGGCCGCGCAGACGCGAACAGGCACCCGGGCCCGCCCTACGGCGCGATCCGCGCGAGGCGGTTGGCCGCGAGCGCCCCCTCGGCGACCCACACGTTCCCGGCCCGGTCGATCGCCGGCCACCAGGGACCGCTGTCGGGCGTCGGAAGGTGGATCAGCACCGCAGCGCCCGTGGCCGGGTCGTAGCGGGCGATCGCGCCGCCGAGCTGCCCCACCCACACGCGGCCCGCGCCGTCGATCGCCACCCCATACCCGGCGGCGTGCGTGCCCAGGTCGACCGCCGTGATGGCACCGGTGATCGGGGCGATCCGGCCCAGCACCCCGTCGAGCGTCGAGAACCAGGCCGTGCCGTCCCGCGCCACGGCGATCCCCACCGGCTCACCCTGCGTCGCCGCCGCGCGGTACTCGTGGATCGCACCGGTGGTGGGGTCGAGCACGCCCACCGCCCGCCCGTCCATCTCGGTGAACCAGACGCGCCCGCCGGGCGCGAGCGCGACCCAGTACGGGACCGAACCCGGCGTGGGAATCGCGTACTCGCGGACGGTCCCGGTCTGCGGGTCGACGGCCGCCAGCTTTCCGCTGGCCTGCTCCGTGACCCAGACGGTGCCCGAGGGCGCCACCGCGATCCCCACGGGACCCGCGCTCGGGGTCGGCAGCCGGAAGTCACGCGTCTGGCCGCTCCGTGGGTCGAGCACGCCCACCTGGCCGGTCGCCTCCTCCGCCCACCAGGCCCGGCCGTCGGGCGCGATCGCCAGCCCCATCACGGAGCGGACCGGCGGGCCCAGCACCAGCTCGCGGATCGTGTCGGAGCCGGGATCGAGCTCGGCGATCCTGTTCGCGTCCATCTCGCCCACCCAGACATGGCCGTCGGGCGCCACGGCCGGGATCATCGCGCCGCTCACCGGGGTCGGGATCTCGTACTCGACGATGGACCCGGTGCGGCTCGGCACCACCTGGGTGACGACGCCCCATGATGGCCCGGAGGATCCGGAGAGCGAGCCCGGCAACCGGCCGGGAGCCCCCGTCTGCGCGATCCCGAGCGCGGCGAGCAGCACTGCGAGGCCGAACCCCGTGCCGGCGATGGGCGGGGAGAGATGCCAGGCTACGGTCCGACCCGACGTGCGCCCGAGCGCCAGTCCGGTCGCGGAGGCAGTCGCCAGGACGATCGCCAGCAGGACCAGGGGAGGCACGCCCGGCGCCGGCGAATCGAGCGGGCCGCTCCCGCCGCCCGGGGACGCCGGAACCAGCGCCGTCAGCGGCAGCGACGCCGTCACCTCGGTCTCCCGGCCGTCCCGCCGGACGGTAAGCCGGGCAATCCACCGTCCCGGTGCCGGCGCGAGGTTCGCGAAGGCGTCGTAGGGCTGCGAGCGCGTTGCCCCTGACTGCTCCACGCTGCCCGGCGTGAGCGCGATCCTCGGTCCGGCCACGCCCGAGGGATCGACCAGCTGGACACTCACGGGCACCGGAGCCCCCGCGGCGACCGGGACGTCCACGTCGACCTGGTTTGGCCCGACGGCGCCCGGGATGATGTTGACGTCCAGGGTGGTCCCCCCGGCGTCGACCGTCGACGAGACGAGGTTGGCGGGGTTGTCGTTCGAGGCGATCTCGCTCTCCAGCGACCGCGTCGCCAGCTCGGCTCGCGCCGGCGTGCCCTGGCCGAGCACGGACGCGACGCCGATGACGGCGGCCGCCAGGGCCAGCTCGGCCGCGATCGCCCGCCGGAGCCCCCGGCGTGGTCCGTCACCGCCGGCGGCGCCGAGACCGCCGGCTCGTTCGGCGGCAGGCCGGTACCGGAACGCGTTGAGGCCGGCCGGCACGAGCAGCAGCGCGACCAGGCCCGCTTTCAGCAGCAGCGCGCGCCCGTAGCCCGTCGACACGAGCGCGTCCACGTCCGGGACCTGCACGAGCGCGGCGAGCAGGCCACTCCCGAGGACGAGCGCCACGGAGGGAGCGGCGAGGCGCGAGAAGCGTGACAGGAGCGGGACCAGCGGGATCTCCGCGCCCTTCCGGCCCAGCCAGGTGCGGACGAGGTGGAACAGCGTGCCGGACCACAGCAGCGCCGCGCCGAGGTGGACCGTCATCACGAGGGTCCCCCACGCGCCGCCCGGCCCCGCCGCGAGGTGGCTCGTGGCGGCGAGCGCGACCACCACGACGGCGCCGGCCACCCAGCCCGCTATGGCGCGCACCCCGGCGGGGTGCCGTGCGGCGGCGGCGAGCAGCGGCACCGCCACGGCCGAGACGATGGCGGCCTGGCCGGCGAGCGTCCCGGTGGCGACCGCCGGGATCGACCCGGCCCCGGTGGATCCTGCCGCCTCCGACACGATGCCTTCGGCCAGCGCAAGCAGGGCGGTGGCGGCCACGGCGAGCACGCCGGTTCGTCCCGGCACGGCGCGATCCCGCGCCATCGGCCCGCGCGCCAGGGCCGCGAACGCAAGCGCGCCGATGAGGTAGGCGAGCGCCAGGAGCAGCGCCCAGCGGGCCGTGGCGTCCAGCCAGCCCGGGAGCGGCGTGGCCACGGACCGCACCTCGACCGGGGGCGCGGGCGGCAGCCGGCCGGCCGGGTCGAGCACCCCGAACGCGAACGCGCCGGATCGCGTGTGCCCGTCGATCAGCGAGAGCGTGTGCCACTCCACGGTGTAGCGGCCGGGCGCCAGGGCCGGGAGCTCGGCCGCCATGCCGCTCGGGTCGCCCTGCGGGAACGACACGGCGACCGCCACGACGCCGTCCGGGCCGACGACGTCGAGCCCGCTGAACGGCGGGTTCAGCGGCTCGGTGAACTCCAGCCGCACGATGCGCGGCGGCGCGGAGAGGCGCGCTCCCGGCCCGGGGACCGCCGATGCCAGCAGCGCGTGGCCAAGGACCGGGGACGGGGCCAGCAGCCCCACCGCCACCAGCCCGGCGGCCGCCAGGGCGGCGACCGCCAGGGCCGCCGCGGCTCCCCGGACTTGCGCGCGGCCCGGGACCCGCATGACCGTCAGGGACCCGGCGGTGGGAGGCGCTGCCCGACCAGGCTCGCCAGGTCGTCGAGCGCCTGCGGGATGGTCCAGGCGGCCTGCGGGTCGTGCAGGTTCTGGAGACCCTGCTGGTCGAGCAGGGACGTCAGGGTCGAGTTCAGCGTCCCGCCCACGTCCGGTATCCCCACGATGGCGATCCGCTCGTGCCCCTGCGGGTCGAGAAAGAAGAGCCCGTCGCTGTGGCCGACGTCGTAGGTTTCGGGCTGGTGCGTCCACCAGTCGATGGGCGCCGGCGACTCGATCGGCTGGACCTGGTAGTCGACGCCAAAGAAGCGCCAGAAGCGCGCGATCTGGTCGGCCGGACCCGTCAGCAGGGCCCAGTCCGCGCCTGTCAGCTGCGCATAGGCCCGCAGCCGGGCCGGGACGTCGCGCCCGGGGTCGACCGTCACCTCCACGAACGCCACGCGGTCCGCGAGGCCGGCCTGTGCCACCGCACGCTGCATCTCGAGGAAGGCGCCCGTGGTGATGGGGCAGACCTCCTGGCAGAGGGTGAGGAAGGGCGCCAGCACCACGTACCGGCCGTGGAGCGACGCGAGCGAGGCGGGCCGGCCGGCGGCGTCCACCAGCTGCACGTCCGGCACCGGCAGGTCGACCTGGACGCCGGTCACGGGCGGAAGCGAGCGGCCCACCCCGAAGACGGCGACGACCCCGAGGGCAAGCGCCAGCACCAGCGCGACGAGGCCGGCCACCAGGTACCGCGGACGAATGAACCGGGGACGCATGCTGGACGCATCGTAGTGCGGTCGGTTCGACAGGGTGGCCGGAGGGCCTTCGATCCCCCGGACAGGTCGCCCGGGGTGGTTCAGCCGTCTGCGGCGCCGAACACCTGGGCCAGCTCGAAGGGCGGCGTGACATCCAGCTGGTCGTACCGGCAGTCCGTCGGCGGGCGGTCCGGCCGCCACCGCAGGAACGTCGTCGCGTGCCGGAACCGGTCGCCCTGCAGGTGGTCGTACGCGACCTCGCATACCCGCTCGACCCGCAGCGGCTCCCAGCTCAGGTCGCGGCCCCGGTTCCAGCGGCTGGTGGCACCCGGCATCCGCTGCCCCCGCGCCGCCGCCTCGGCCTCCCAGGCCTTCCACCGCGCCCACGGGTGCCCGTCGAGCGCCCCGTCACGGAGCGGCGCGAGTTCCTGGACCAGCGCCCGGCGCTCGTCGCGGGTGAAGCTCGAGGTGACCCCCACGTGGTGGAGCGTCCCGGCGCCGTCGTAGAGCCCGAGCAGCAGCGACCCGACCAGCTCACCCGGCGCGTCGCGGTACCACCGGAAGCCCGCCACCGCGCAGTCGGCGGTGCGCTGGTGCTTGATCTTCACCATCGTGCGCCTGCCGGGCTCGTAACGGCCGTCGAGCCGCTTCGCGACCACCCCGTCCAGTCCGGCGCCCTCGAACCGATCGAACCAGTCGGCGGCCACGGCACGGTCGCCGGTGGCCGGTGTCACCAGCACGCGGCTGCGGCCTCGCCCGGCACGGTCCTCCCGCAGCGCCTGGGCCAGGCGCGAGCGCCGCGCATCGAACGGGGCACCGCGCAGGTCCTCGTCGCCGAACGCGAGCAGGTCCCATGCCACGAAGGAGGCCGGCGTCTCCGCGGCGAGCATCGCGACGCGGGACTCGGCCGGGTGGATGCGCAGGAGCAGCGCGTCGAAGTCCAGGCCGTGCGCGCCGGCGATCACGATCTCCCCGTCGATCACGCACTTCGGCGGGAGCGCGTCGAGCAGCGGGCCGCGCAGCTCGGGGAAATACCGGTCGAGCGGCTTCAGGTCCCGGCTCTGGACCAGCAGCTCATCGCCGTCCCGGAACACGATGGCGCGGAAGCCGTCCCACTTGGGCTCGTAGAGCCACCCGTCGCCCTCGGGGATCGCGTCGGCCGGCTTCGCGAGCATGGGCTCGACGGGCGGATTCACCGGCAGCTGCACGGATCCCCTCCTCCGGCGTCGATCGCGGCCGTGCGGGCTGCGGCGTCCGGGCGGGCGTCGGCGCGCGCGGCCCCGGCGGCGCGGCCCCGGCGGCGCGACCCGAACCGGTGGGCACGTCCCGGCGTGGCGGGCGTGTCCCGCTCGCCAGCCCGAGGGTTCGCTATTCCGCGGCCGGCGCCGCGCCAGCCTCGCCGGCAGGCTGCTCCGCCCCGGCAGCGGTCGCCGCCACCGCCTCGCGCTCGATCTCGGCGCGCGAGGCCTGCACGTGCGCGACCGCCTCGTCCGGGTCGGTGAGCAGCGTCACCTTCGCCGGCAGATGCAGGTCGCGGACGTGGATCGCGGCGTCGAACGACTCGAGCACGCTGATGTCGAACTCGAGGGTCTGCGGCATGTCGCCGGGCAGCGCGCGGAGCCGGACGTGGTCGAGCGTCTGGAGGAGCGTGCCGTTGTGCTTCTCGACGGCGATGGAGGTGCCGACCGGCTCCAGCGGCACGTCCATCGTCATCTCCTCGGTCATCTTGACCATCTGGAAGTCCACGTGGATCGGCACGCGCTTGACCGGGTGCTCCTGGACCCCGTGGATCACGGCCGGGTGCGCGCGCCCGCCCTCGATCTTCAGGTCGATCAGGGCATGGCGACCGGCCGTCCTGCTGAGCGTCTCGAACGCCTTCGCATCGACCTGGATCGCCTGCGAGGCTTCGCCGTGGCCATACAGTACGGCGGGCAGGATCCCCTCCCGGCGAAGCCTGGCGACGTCCTTGCCGGTCAGCTCGCGCCGGTGCGCGGTCAGTGCAGGTCGGGTCACGGTGGTGTCCTCGTTGTGGCGGGCGGCGGGCCGGGCGGCAGACCGTATCCATGTGGGCGCCGAGCGCGGTGGGCGGCACTCTCCCATCGGGTTCGCGACCAGCGATGGTAGCAGACCCTCCGGGTTGTACGATTCCCGCCGATGAACGCAACGATCCTGATCGTCGAGGATGAGTTCGCCGTCGCGCGCGGAATCGAGTACGCGCTGCAGCAGGAGGGGTATGACGTCCGGATCGCGCGGAGCGGCGAGGAGGGACTGGAGTACGCGACCCAGCAGGCCCCGGACCTGGTGGTGCTGGACGTGCGGCTGCCGGGGTTCGACGGGTTCGAGGTCCTGCGGCGCCTCCGCGCGTCGGGATCGAAGGCACCGGTGCTCTTCCTGACCGCCCGCGACGACGAGGTCGACAAGGTGATCGGCCTGGAGCTGGGCGCGGACGACTACCTCACCAAGCCGTTCAGCCTGCGTGAGCTGATGAGCCGCATCAAGGCGCTCCTGCGGCGCGCGTACGGGGATCTTGCCGACGCGACGGGCGGCCGGGTGATCCGGTTCCGCGACCTTGTGATCGACCTGGAGCGCCGGCGCGTGGCGCGTGGCGAGCGTCGTATCTCGCTGACGGCCACCGAGTTCGAGATCCTGCGCCATCTCGCCTCGCGTCCCGGGCGCGTCTACTCGCGCCGGGAGCTGCTCGAGCTGGTGCGCGACTACGAGTCGTCCCTCGACCAGGACGAGAAGACGATCAACGTCCACGTGAGCCACCTGCGCGAGAAGCTCGAGGACGACCCGTTCGCCCCCGCCTTCATCCTGACGGTGCGGGGTGCCGGCTACGCCTTCGCCGAGCGCTGACGGCTCGGCCCCTGCATCCCGGGAGCACGCCCGCCGACGCGGATCCCGCTGGCGGCTGCGACAGCGGTTGCGCTCCCGGCTGCTCCCCCGCTCGCTCCGGGCGCGCCTGCGGCCCGGTCGGCTGATCCCGAGGCGCCTGCTGCCCCGTTCGTTCCGCGCGCGCCTGGCCCTCGTCATCTCCGCGGTCGTCGCGTTCGCGCTGATCCTGGTCCTCGCGGTCCTGCCCCGGCTCCTCGACTCGTACTTCTCCCAGCAGGAAACCCAGAACCTGCAGGCGCGGGAGGCGGCGGTGGAGCAACTCCTGTACGCGCAGCTGCGCCTGACCACCCGCGGCGGCCTGGTACCGATCCTGACGCCCACCAGCCCGCTCCAGCTGTCCTCGCCGATGCTCACCGCCCTGACCGGCGTGGACGAGGCGGGCGAGCCCTCGTTCCTGGCGGCACAGGCCCAGCTCGTGGCGCAGGCCGACCTGTCCGTCGAGATCTACGCCGGGCCGCGGGCGACCGGCCAGCCGGTGGCGACGCTCCGGGCCCCGCTCACCGCGTCGCCCGGGCAGGGCCTCACGCGCGAGGCGGGCAGCGTCAGCGACTCGTTCACGATCACGGACAGCTACTGGTCGCAGTTCTCCAGCAGCGCACCGGTACGGACGGTGGTCGTGACGCTCTCGTCGCCCTACACGCTCCGCGCCGAGACGCTGCAGACGCTGTTCACCGTGCTGATCGCGGTGGCGGTGCTCGCCCTGGTGCTGGCCGTGGTCGTGGCGTTCATCGTCGCCGACCGCCTCACCACGCCCATCCTGAGGCTGACGCGGGCATCGCGGGCGCTCGCCGAGGGCGACTTCTCCGCCCGCGTGGCGGCCGTGCCGAGCGGCGCGCCCGAGGTGAACGAGCTGGCGACGGTGTTCAACCGGATGGCGGAGGAGCTCGAGCGCTCGATCGAGTTCATCCGCCGCGACCGGGACCGCGGCCGCGAGTTCCTGGCCGACGTGAGCCACGAGCTGCGGACGCCGATCTCGGCGCTCCGGATGTTCAACGAGCTGCTCCAGGATGGCGCCGCGGACGACCCGGCGACACGCGCCGAGTTCCTGGAGACCAGCCGCGTGCAGATCGAGCGGCTCGACTGGCTGGCCTCGAACCTGCTGGAGCTCTCCAAGCTCGACTCGGGACTGGTCGCGCTCGACCTGCGGCCGGACGACCTGCGGACGGTCGTGCAGAGCGCGATCGAGCAGGCGCGCCCCACCGCCGAGCGCAAGGGCGTGGCACTGCTGGCCGAGCTGCCCTCCGACCCGCTGCGGTTCCCGCACGATCCGCCGCGCCTGGGCCAGGTCCTGGGCAACCTGGTGGGGAACGCGGTCAAGTTCACGCCGGCCGGGGGACGCGTGACAGTGACGCTGGCGCGCACCCGGGAGGGCGTCCGGATCACGGTGCGGGACACCGGGATCGGGATCGATACGGACGAACTCCCGCACGTGTTCGAGCGCTTCTACCGGGGCTCGCGGGCCAACGAGATCCGTGCGTCCGGGTCGGGCCTGGGGCTCGCGATCGCCCGCTCCATCGTCGAGATGCACGGGGGCCGCATCAGCATCGCCAGCCGGGTGGGGCAGGGCACGCAGGTCGACGTCAACCTGCCACGCCGCCCGCCGCCGGCCGAGGTGATGGAATCTTCACCCCCACCAGCGTTGCCCGTGAACACGACCGTGTCAGAGTGACGCGGAAACCTGAGAGCCGGCAGAGGATCGGGCCGGTCGTACTGTCTCCCTGAAACCGATCCGAGGCCACGCCGACATGACCGAACCGCGATCCGACGACACGATCTCGTACTACAGCCCAACCCCGGAGCCCAGGCCAACCTGGTCCCAGGAGGCGTGGAACGCGGCTGCCACCCCCAGCCAGTGGATCGAGCCGTATCCGGCGCAGCCCGCCCCGCAGCCCGCCCCGCAGCCGGCTCCCGCCCGCACGTCCGGCGTCGCGCTCGTGGTGATCGCCGCGCTCATCTCGGCCACGCTCGCGTCGGCAGGGACCTACGCCGCGCTCGACATGTCCGGGACGATCAACCACCCCGCGCCGGTGACGGCGGCGAACACGGGCCCGACGCCCACCGGCTCCCCGGTCCAGCAGGTCGTGGTCGGTGAGCAGTCGGCGATCGTGAAGGCCGCGCAGGCCGTCAGCCCGGCGGTCGTGACCATCACGACGCAGCAGACGAGCTCGCTCGATCCGTTCTCGCTGCCCGCCACCGGCGTGGGCTCGGGCATCATCTACAACTCGGGCGGGTGGATCGTCACCAACCACCACGTGGTCGCCGGCGCGACCAGGAACCAGGTACAGGTGCAGCTCAAGGACGGCCGCTCCTTCACCGGGACCGTGTACGGCCTCGACACCCTGACCGACCTGGCGATCGTGAAGATCTCCGGCTCCAACCTGCCGGCCGCACCCATCGGCGACTCCGGGGCGCTGCAACCGGGCCAGCTCGCCATCGCGATCGGCAGCCCGCTCGGCACGTTCACCAACAGCGTGACGTCGGGGATCATCAGCGCGCTCGGCCGCCAGATCCAGGTCACCGATGACCAGACGGGACAGCCGGTCTGGCTCCACAACCTGATCCAGACCGACGCCGCGATCAACCCCGGCAACTCCGGCGGCGCGCTCGTGAACTCGGATGGGCAGGTCATCGGCATCAACACCGCGACCGCGACCACCGCCCAGGGGATCGGCTTTGCCATCCCGATCGACATCGCCCGGCCGATCATGGCGCAGGCGGTGGCCGGGCAGCCGCTGTCGCGCCCATGGATCGGGATCCACTTCACCTCGCTCGATCCCCAGGCGCAGCAGCAGCTCAAGACGCCGATCGACTACGGCGCGTTCATCGGCCCGGCTGACGCGACCTCCGGCCAGCCGCTGGTGGAGCCGGGCAGCCCGGCCGCCAATGCCGGCCTGAAGGCGGGCGACATCATCACCGCGCTCGACGGCCAGCGTGTCGACGTGGCGCACCCGCTCGACATGCTGCTGGTGACGCACTCCCCGGGCCAGACTGTCGAGCTGCAGGTGCTGCGCAACGGGCAGCAGCTCACGTTCAAGGTCACGCTGGGCACGCGCCCCGCGAGCGCCGCAGAGCAGTAGACCGGCCGAACGCGCGCGGCGCTGGGGTCCCTGGCGGCCCCAGGATCCCAGCGCGTCAGCGCCGCCGGTCGCCCTCTGAGCGCGTGCGCCAGATCTCGACCTCGGCGTGGTCGATCTGTCCGTTCACCGGCACCCGCATCTTGCGCACCCGGACGCCGACCTCGTTGACCGGCAGCACCCGGAGCAGCTCGTGCGCGATGCCCTCGGCGATCGCCTCCACCAGCTTGAAGTTCGTCGACTCTACGAGCTCTCTCGCGACCTCGAACGCCCGACCATAGTCGACCGTCCGTTCGAGGTCGTCGTCGACGCCCGCCGGCTGCAGGTTGAGCAACAGCTCCACGTCGACCTCGAACGGCTGCGGCTGCGCCCTCTCCTCATCGGTGTAGCCGTGCCGGCCGGAGAAGACCATCCGCCGGAGCACGATCCGGTCCGTCAACCGCCGACCTCCTCTCGCGTTCGCAGGATCGCGTCGCACATCCGCGCGACGCGCACGTTCTCCCTGACGTCGTGCACGCGCACGATGTCCGTCCCGGCCGCGATCCCCAGCGCGGTCGTGGCCAGAGTCCCCTCCAGCCGTTCGCCGGCCGGCACTCCCCCGAGCACGTGCCCGATGGTGGACTTGCGACTCGTCCCGAGCAGGATGGGCCTTCGAAGCACCTGCAGTGCGGCAAGATCGCGAAGCAGCGCGAGGTTATGCGCCATGGTCTTGCCGAAGCCGATCCCCGGGTCCACCACGATCGCCTCGCGCGGGACGCCGGCCGCCACCGCGCGCTCGATCGCTCGCGCCAGGTCGGCGACGACCTCGGCCACCACGTCGTCGTAGCGCGCCTCGGCCCGGTTGTGCATGAGCACGTACGGGACGTGCCGCTGCGCTGCGAGCCGGGGGAGCGCGTCGGACGGGCCCACGCCCCAGATGTCGTTGATGCAGTCGGCGCCGGCATCGAGCGCGGCCTCCGCCACCGTGGGCTTGGTCGTGTCGACGCTGATGGGGACGCCGGGCAGGGCCTCGCGGATGGCACGAATGGCGGGGACGACACGGGCGATCTCCTGGGCCTCGTCCACCGGCTCGTGCCCGGGCCTGGTGGATTCGCCGCCCACGTCGAGCAGGTCGGCGCCGTCGCGGACCATGCGCCGCGCCTGGTCGACGACCGAGGGCCCGGGTTCGACGGCGTCGCGAAGCAGGCCGTCGCCGCTGAACGAGTCGGGGGTCACGTTGACGATGCCCATCACGTAGGTGCGTGCACCCCACGCGAACGTCACGGGGCCGATCCTGGTCGCGCCCAGCCTGCGCGGTGGGAGCCCGCCCGGCGGCAACCCCGCGAGGCTCATCGCAGGAGCCCCCGAGACTGCAGCATCCCGCGCACGGCACCCACGAGGTAGAGCGAGCCGGCCACGACGAGCGGACCGCCGGCCGCCAGCGCCTGCCCGATGGCGTGATCGAGCGCCTCCTCGGGCGCACGGATGACGTCCACGGGTCCGGGGTGCCCGGCGGAGTCGCTGGAGCCGGCCCATCCGGCGGAGTCGCTGGAATCGGCCGCGCCCGCCTGCCCGGCGGAGTCGCTGGAGCCGGCCTGCCCGGCGGAGCCTGCCCGCGCCATCCGCCAGGCTGCCGCGAGATCGCCGGCCTCCAGGCCGCGAGCGGTGACCTGGGTGGCCACGACCCGGGCATCCCGCAGCGCCGACGACGACGCCAGGTGCCCCACCATGCCGGGCACGTCCTTGTCGCGCATGATCGCCAGCAGCAGCGTGACGGGACCGGGCGCCAGCGACGGCCGCAGCTCGTCGAGTGCCTCCACCAGGGCGCGGACGCCGGCCGGGTTGTGTGCGCCATCCAGCACGAGATCGACCGGCCGCCCGGGGTCGCCCGGCCGCCCGGGGTCGATCGCCAGTCCCTCGTCGCCCGGCGGTCCCAGGCCGATCGCCAGTCCCTTGTCGCCCGGCCGCCCGGCACCACCGGCTCGGTCGGTGCCCGGCTGACCCACGCCCCGAAGCTCGATCAGCTCGAGCCTCCCCGGCCACCGCGCCGCCGCGAGGCCTTCGCGGCGGGCAGCCTCGGGCACCTGCGCGATTCCGGCCCGCTCGAGCGCGTCGACCACGCCGAGCGCCACGGCCGCGTTCGCCGCCTGGTGCCGCCCGAGCAGCCCGATCCGCACCTCGCCGAGGCCCGGAACGTCGACGAGAACCCCGTGGCGGTCCATTCCGAGGACCGGCAACGGCGCCGTCTCGGCCAGGGGCACGCCCAGGCGGCGCGCCCGGCGCCGCACGACCTCCAGCGCCTCCCCGTCCGCACCCGTGACGCCCAGGTCGCCGCGCTTCAGGATGGCGGCTTTCTCCCGTGCGATCCGCGGAATGGTGCCGCCCAGCAGCTCGGCATGATCCATCGCCACGTTGGTGACGGCGGCCACGCCCCCGTCCCATGCGTTCGTGGCGTCGAGCCGCCCACCGAGCCCCACCTCCACCACGGCGACGTCAACGCCGCGCTCCGCGAACCACGCGAACGCGGCCGCCGTGACCACCTCGAACTCGGTCGGCGGACCGAGCCGGCGCGGCAACCGGTCCGCGATCGCCAGGATGCGGGCGACGAGTGCCGCCATGTCGTCCGGCTCGATCGGGACGCCGTCGACCACGATCCGTTCCCGGTACTCCACCAGGTGCGGCTTCGGGGCCTGGCCTACCCGGTAGCCGGCGGCGCGGAGCATGGCTGAAACCAGGGCCTGCACGCTGCCCTTGCCGTTCGTGCCCGCGATGAGGGCTCCGCGGATGCCGGCCTGCGGATCCCCGAGCGCGCGCAGGAGGGCGCGCGTGCGGCCGAGGCCGAGATGGATCCCGAAGCGTCCCCGGGCCGACAGCGCGGCCACGGCGTCCGTGTAGGTCAACGGGCCGGGCACGGGACGCGCATCGGGCACGGGACGCGCATCGGGCACGGGACGCGCATCGGGCACGGGACGCGCATCGGGCACGGGACGCGCATCGGGCACGGGGGAGGCGCGGAGTGCGCGCGTGCCCGCGGGCGCACCGGGCACGGGACGCGGGCCGGGCGGATCACCCGAGACGTGGGTCGGGGGTCGAAGTCGATCGATCGCCACGGCGCCGGCTCAATCCCGCCGCGAGAGCTCGTCCTCGTAGAACACGCACTGGTTGAACCGTGCGGCCAGGCAGACGTCGGCGACGTAGCCCTGCTCGAGGTGGACGCCACCGCGCAGCTGGCAGCGCGACACGGTCGTCTCCTGCCGCGAGAGCGCCTTCATGAGGTGAGGAGCGTGCACCGGAAGCGCACCGCGGCTCCCGGTCATGTAGAAGTGCGGGCAGACGTTGCGCCGGAGGTTCGCGACGACGAGCGACCTGCGCACGGCACTCACCGGTGGTCGCCCGGGGGCCACGGAACTCTGGCCCGACAGCATCGGCACGTGCGCCCTGGGTCGAGGGCCGGACGACGCGACCGAGGTCCCGGCCGGCGCAGGCGCGTCTGGACGGCGCACGAGTGGCGGTGCGGGCCTTCGCGCCGGACGTTCCAATTCCGCTCCTGGCTGGGTTCGGGCCGGACCCCTGCCGGGCCGCATGTAGCGTACACCAGTACTGGAGGGGTATGACCGGTTCGGACCGGCGTCGAGGGAGGCTCGACCGGGCGGAGGACCTGCGGATCCGGGCGTGCGAGAATCGCGACGATGGCCGACCGACCGATCCGGGGAAGACCGCTCGCGCCGCAGCCGCGGCGCTCCCAGCCGCGCATCACGCGCCGGCCCCCCGTGACCGGGCGATATCGATCGCCTTCGCCGCCGTCGACCCGCCGGACGCCGAGCGGTGGCGGCGGGCTCCCATGGCCGGCCCGCCTGGTGCTCCTCGTCGCGGTCCTCGCCCTCGGGGGCTCCGTGCTGCTCGTGGCATCCGGCCTGCTGGGCTCCGCGGTCACGGGGTTCGGCCACACCATCGGGGACATGTTCGGGGCGGTCACCGGCCCCGGGACCACCGCCAGCCCGACCGCGGCCGCAGTGCCGGGCTCACCCCATCTCGTCGTTCCCACCAATGCCTACACGAACCAGCCCGCCTGGGACGTGCAGGGGTTCGCGCCCGCATCGGCGGTCGGCAAGGGGTACTCGGTGCGGATCTACGTCAACGGACAGGTGGCTCGGGAGCAGCAGCTGGGCCCGACGGCGGACTTCACCGTCCCGGCGGTGCCGATCCCGCTGGGCAGATCCGCGATCACCGCGACCATCGTGAGCCCCGCGGGCGAGAGCGACCAGAGCGCGCCGATCAGCGTGGTGTTCGACAACGTTCCGCCGGCCGTGGTCCTGTCGGCCCCCACGGACGGGGCGGTGGTCAATGGCGGCACCGTCACGGTGTCGGGCCGGACCCAGACCGGCTCGACGGTCGTGGTGAAGAATGACAACACGCACCAGAGCACGACGGCGGTCGCGACGAACGCGCTCTTCTCGATCGTGGTCACCATCGGGCCCGGTACGAACGACCTGGCGGTGACGGCGACCGACCCCGCCGGCAATACCACGACCAAGACGATCAAGGTGATCGGGGGCAGCGGCCAGACGACGGTCAGCCTGCACCTGTCGAACGCACGGATCGCCCTCACCAGCCTGCCGAAGTCCATCTCGATGGTGGCGACGGTCCTCGACCAGAACGGAGCGCCGCTCAACGGTGCGCAGGTCGCCTTCACGCTGCAGGTGCCCGGGCTCACCCCCGTGACGTTCGACGCGACGACGGCCAACGGGCTGGCAACCTGGAGCACCATGATCCCGAAAGACGGCGTGGTGACCGGCAACTCGCTCGTGACGGTGCTTGTGACGACGCCGGACGGCAAGCAGCTCACGAAGACGGCGAGCTTCGCGATCGTCTGAGTCGCCGGCCGGTGCCGGACACTCGTCGGCTGGTGCCGGTGCCGGTCGGTTGGTGCCGGTGACTCGCCCGCCGGTGCCGGACACGACGACCGGCCGGGGCCGGCACTCGTCGGCTGGTGCCGGACACTCGCCCGGCGGTGCCGGTGCCGGTCGGTTGGTGCCGGTGACTCGCCCGCCGGTGCCGGACACGACGACCGGCCGGAGGGGGTGATGCTCGCGGAGACGGCGCGGGAGCGATCCGCCACTCTCTCACCGGAGGAGCACGCGCCCGGCTTCGAGCGGTCGCACCGAGGCCGGGGTAGTCGGCTCGTGCGGAGGGAGCGCGCGGCCTGCCCTTGCCGGGTCCGGGCCTGCCGGTCTCTCGCCCGGGGAACGAGCGGCGGATAGGCCCCCGCCGACCGTTCCCCGGGTGGACATCCGGCGGATCGGGGCGCGGGGCATGCGGAAGCTGTGCGCCGACCGTTCCCCGGGTGAGCACCCGGCGGATCGCCGCCGTCCGCCGCTCCCCGGGTGGGCATATGGCGGATCGGGGCACCGACTGGGGCGCCCGATTGGGCCGCAGGGGCGCCGGCGAGCCGACTGGGCCGCAGGGGCGCCGACTGGGGCGCCCGATTGGGCCGCAGGGGCGCCGGCGAGCCGACTGGGGCGCCTCGGCCTGCGTCGAGGCCTTCGCCCGGTGCTGGGTCAGTCGGGCCGGGTAGCGGCCTCCGGCTGGAGCAGCACCCTCCCGTCGCTCATGGCGGCGGGAGCAGTCCAGCACGGCCGGAGTTCCTCGCCACGCAGCGGACTCCGGTGGACGTCGAGCGCGCAGTACCCGAGCTTGCCGGCGATGGACCGGCGGAACCACCGGCAGGTGGCGCAAGTGGTCGACGATCGAGTGCAGACCCAGCACCGGGCCGACTCCGCCTGAGGGGTCCCGCAGTACGGACAGCGCCAGGTCGCCACGCGGCCAGTGTAGTGGCGCGGGGTCGCGGACGGAAGCTGTTCCCTGCAGAGGCGGGGGTTGATCGGGCCGAGAGGCGACCCACACCGACAACAGCCGGGGTGCCGGGCCGTCGGTGGTCCGATCGGTCGGTCGGGGCGACGGTCGAAGGGGGAATGGTGGCCAGATCGGTCGGTCGAGACGGTGCACGACCGACGGAGAACGGCCCGGCCGCCACCCGAGCCGTCGGCGGTCCGATCGGCCGAGAGAGGTAGCCCCCGATCAGGACGGCGCGGGGGTCGGGGGCCCGACGGTCGGCGGCGGAGTGAATGGAGGCGGGGTCGGGGGCGCCGTGAACGGCGGAACCGTGGGTGGCGCGGACGGCAGCGGCGTCACCAGCGGTGTCGGCGAGGCGGGCATCGGCGAGGGTCCCGACGAGACGTACAGGATCACGCTGGTCCCCGCCGCCACCTGGATGCCCGCGGTGGGGTTCGTGCTGACTACCTCACCGGCCGGCATGGTCTGGTCGCTCACCTGGTTCACCGCACCTGGCGTCAGCAAGTTCTGGGTCAGCAGCGCACCAGCTTCGACCTGGCTCTTCCCCCGCAGGTCCGGGACCGTGACCAGCTGGGTCACCGTCACCAGCGTGACGTTGATGGCCGTGCCCTTGGTTGCCTGTGCGCCCGGGAGCGGATCCTGCGTCCCCACCGTCGTGACGCCGGAGCCCGACGGGCTCGGCCCGACCACCTTGAGGGTCAGACCCTGGCCGGCGGCGGTCTTCTCCGCCACGGCCAGGCGCTGGCCAAGGACACTCGGCACCTGCACCATCGCCCCGGCCGGCGATGAGGCCGCGAAGAACCCGCGTGACGCAAGCAACGCGACGCCGGCACCGGCGACGAGCAGGATCAGGACCGCCAGCAGCCCGGCCGCCCATGCCCAGCCATTGCTGCGCGGCCGCTCGTAGGGCTCCGGCTCGATCGGTGCGCCGCCGACCGGCGCGTGGGACGGAGGAGTGTACGGGCCGGGCGCGTACGCCCTGGGAGCCGGACCCCGGACCACGCCGGGCCGCGTGCCGGAGACCATGGGCGGCGCCCCGGGAGCAGTCGAGGGGGAGGGCAACGGGCGGGAGCCGGCCGGGACACCGGCGCCGGCACCCGAGGTGTCGGCCCGGACCTCCTCCGGGATCGCCAGCCCCGCGGATCCCGCCGCGAGCAGTCCCGCGTCTGCGGCTCCGGCGGCCGTGGCTCCCGCGGCCGCGGCTCCGGCGGCCGCGACACCCGGCGCGGCGCCCGTCGAGGCGCCGGCCGCACCGCCCTCCGTGCCCCCGCCGCCTGCGCCGGAGCGCGTCGCACTCCCGGCGCCGGCCGCACCGCCACCAGCGCCCTGCGCCACACCGCCGTCCGTGCTCTGCGCGGCACCCCCGGCCGCGCCCCCGGCACCGGCGCGTGGCACGCCCGCGGCGGCCCCCGCGGTGGGTCCGAGGCGAGCAGGCGCGCGCGGGTCGGCCAGGAAGGAACCCAGGGCGGCGGCCATGTCGGCCGAGGATGCGAACCGGTCCTCGGGGTCGAGCGCCAGCGCCCGCGCCACGATGGCGTCGATCGCCGGCGGGATCTCCGGCCGGAACGACGACGGCCGCGGGGCGGGACCGCCCAGTCGGGCGAGCGCGACGGCACCGGCCGTGTCGCCGGTCCATGTGCGCCTGCCGGTGACCATCTCGAAGAGCACCAGCCCCATCGAGTAGATGTCGCTCGCCGCGGTCACCGGCTCGCCGCGTGCCTGCTCAGGGCTGAAGTAATGGACGCTGCCGAGCGTGGTGCCGGGGAGCGTCAGCTGCGCCTCGACCAGCGCCCGCGCGATCCCGAAGTCCACCACCTTGGCGCGCCCGTCGCGAGTCAGCAGGATGTTCGACGGCTTGATGTCGCGGTGCACGATGCCCCGCGCGTGCGCCGCCGCCAGCGCCTCGGCCACCTGCTCGGCGATGCCCGCCGCGGCGATCGGCGGCAGGAACCCGCGCTCGCCCAGGATCTCGGCGAGGTTCTCCCCGTCGACCAGCTCCATGACGATGAACGGCCCCGCTTCGTCCGTGCCGTAGTCGTACACGTTGACGACGTTCGGGTGGTTCAGCGATGCCGCCGACTGCGCCTCCTGGCGGAAGCGCGCGATGAAGCCAGCGTCCCGGCCGTACTGCGGGCGCAGGAGCTTGACGGCGACGTCTCGGTCGAGCTGGTTGTCATGCGCACGGTAGATGGTGGCCATCCCACCTTCGCCGAGCAGCTCGATGAGGCGATAGCGGCCGCCGAGGACGCGACCGACCTCGGGCATCGTCTCCCTCGCAGGCGCCAGGCGCCTAGTTTCCCAGGTCCAGCCCGGCCAGGTAATTCCGGAACTCGGGGCCGACGTCAGGGCGCTGGAGCGCAAGCTCCACCGATGCCTTCAACCAGCCCATCGTGGTACCGGCATCGTACCGCACGCCCTCGAACACGTACCCGTACACGTCCTGTTCCGCCATCAGGGCCTCGATCGCGTCGGTGAGCTGGATCTCGCCCCCCGCCCCACGCGGCGTCTGCTCGAGCTTGTCGAAGATCTTGGGCGTGAGCACGTAGCGGCCGATGATCGCGAAATTGGACGGCGCGGTTCCCGGCGCCGGCTTCTCGACGAGGCCGCGCAGCTTGAACAGCCGGGGGTCGCCGGTTTCCACGTCCAGGGCGGGGTCGATCACGCCATAGCGCCCCGTGTCGTCGGCCGGCACCTCCGTGACGGCGACCACCGAGCCGTGCGTGCGTTCGTAGGCGTCGATGAGCTGCCCGACGCATGGCTGTCCCCCCACGACGACGTCGTCGGACAGGATCACGGCGAACGGCTCGTGCCCCACCAGCTCCTTCGCGACGAGCACAGCGTGCCCCAGCCCCAGCTGCTCCTTCTGACGGACGTAGCTGATGGTCGCCAGGTCGCCGATGTGGCGGATCCGGCGGAGCATCTCGATGTCGCCCTTCTGCTCGAGCAGGTGCTCGAGCTCGAACGAGATGTCGAAGTGGTCCTCGATCGCCCGCTTCTGGCTGCTGGTGACGATGATGACCTGCTCGATGCCGGCGGCCACCGCCTCCTCGACTGCGTACTGGATCACCGGCTTGTCAACGAGGGGAAGCATCTCCTTGGGCTGAGCCTTGGTCGCGGGCAGGAACCGCGTGCCCCAACCGGCGGCTGGGAAGACCGCTTTGCGAACGCGCATGGAACTCCAGGTGCTGTCGTCAGGCGTCGAGGACCGCGGAATCGATGCGGCTCGGCGGCACCGGCCAGTATACCCAGCGCTCCTGCGGCCGACGTCACACCGCGACGCGCCGACGTTACTCTGCGGCCGACGTCACGCCGCGGCGCGCCGCCGGGGCACGTGCCATGCCGGCTGGCGCCTCAGCGCGTGTCGCCTCAGCGCGTGTCGCCTCAGCGCGTGTCGCCTCAGCGCGCCGCCGGAGCCTGCGCCCCACCGACCCCGGACGAGTCGCCGTCTGTGCCGCGCTCATGCCGCCCGTGGAACAGCACGATCCCCGTGAACGGCACGCGCACGTCGGCGAACACCTCGATCGAGACCAGGAACCCGGCGAAGATGAACACGATCGCCAGAAAGTGACCCAGCTCCCGGAGCTGCGTGTCCCCGAAGCGGCTCGCGCTGTCCGTGACCGTCGGGATGAACGCGCCGATCGCGATCAGGATCGTCGAGGGGACCCGGCTGTGCAGCCGGCCGGCGACCAGTGCCCGCGCGGCTCCCGGCAGCGAGGCGACCAGGTTCACCGTGATCGCGACCGGGGCGATCAGCAGGTTGAACAGGAACTGGTCGCCCGGCTGCCCGGGGTCGAGCGAGTACGGCAGCACCCGGCGCTTCGGCATGAAGACGTAGGTCGAGAAGATGGCGCCGAGCAGCAGGGAGAACGCGCCAGTCACGTTCATGTACGGGGTCAGCAGGCGCAGCGTGCCCGGCAGCAGGTCGAACAGCGGCTGGCCGCTCGTCGGGTCCAGCTCGTATCCGGGTGTCGGCAGCGCAGTCCCCAGCATCAGGAACAGGCTGAGCAGCGTCGCGCCCGCGACGGCCACGGCCGCCACGCTCGGCCATCGGTGGCTCTCGAAGTAGGTCAGCACGGATACCACGATCGCCAGTGCCGCCGCGCCGGCGAAGTACAGCCCCGGCGCGAGCCCCGAGTTCGGGTAGTGATACTTCGCGTCGGTCAGGAACGTGAACAGCCCCGCAAGGAAGAGGCTCACCGCGAACGCGTAGCCGAACCTGGTCCGTGCCAGGAGGTAGGCGGTGCCCAGCCCCAGCCACGCCACCGACCACACGGCCCCGGTCAGGTAGTAGGTGCGGTACAGCAGCTCGTTCCAGCCGGACGCCGCCGCGACCGCCTCGCAGCCGGCGGCGATGCCGTAGAACAGCATCCCCACGGCCCACACCAGCTGGAACGTGTGGCGCCTGGACCGGTACTGGTCGAGCAGGGCGACCGCGAACACCAGCCCGATGACCGAGGTCGCTGCGGCCAGCAACACGGACACGCTCATCTGCCACTCCTCTGCGATCCGCCCGCGCGGGACGGGACGACGTGGGGATGCACCGACTCCTCCTGTGCGGCTGCGCGATGCGACTGGACCAGGACGACCAGCAGGCGATCGAGCGCGACGGAAGCGTTCTCGTACAGCTCGGCAAGCTGGCGTGAGTCGAGGGCGCGGCGGCGCCCGACTGCGGCGAGCTCCGTGAGGAACGGGCGACGGGCGGCGACGAAGAGGGTGACGGCATCGGTGAGGCCGACGCCCGAGCGTGCCAGCCGAACCGCGAGGGCCTCGACCAGCGCCGACGCCTGTGCGAGCGCGGCCTCCGCGGCATTCGCGTCGCATGCATCGAGGTGGCGCAGGAGGGCCTCGATCAGCTGGCGCCCCTCCACGCGGAACGTCTCGCGTTCGGCCGGCGGCACGACGCGCCGCGGATCGAGGGCGGGCGGCGGCACGACGCGCCGCGGATCGAGGGCGGGCGGCGGCATGCTCCGGATCGGTCGGTCGCCTGCCGGGACGTGACCGTCGCCCGGGGCTGAGTGGGCCTCCGCGGGATGGCTGGAGGTTCGCGTGCCGGCACTCGACACGTTTCGCCGGCGATAGGCCGCGATCAGCCGCTCGGGGGTCGCGCCCAGGCGCGCCAGTGAGGCCGGCGCCGGCCTGGCGTCACGGACGAGCCGGTCCAGCGCGCGCCGGCTGAACCGTCGATGGCCTCCCGGGGTCACGAACGATTCGACGCGCCCCTCGTCGGCCCAGCGGCGCAGCGTCTCGGGCCCCACGCCGACCATCCGGCTGGCGGGCCCGAGCGAGAACCACGAGTCGGCCGGAGAGGTCGCAGGCGGGGACGCCATGCGCGTGCCGTCCTCCTGTCCCGCCCCGGAATCTGGGTAAATCTGGGTGCCCGGGGCGCGCGAGCGTGCGCATCGTAAGAGGCGGATGCGGCGCCGTCAAACGTGGGATGCCGAGCTGTGGGATGCCGAGCGAGTCAGACCGGCACGAACTCGTGCGCCTCGGCCCGGGTCAGACCGGCACGAACTCGTGCGCCTCGCGGTGGATCCCGTCGCACAGCCCCCAGCGGGGCGCGTCGCCGGGGATCGCGACCGGGCGCATGATCCGCCGGATCCCGGAGAGCCGGCACACCAGGTAGCCACGCTCGTGGCACCAGGCACGCACACAGGTCGGGTCGTCGTGGAACTGGTGGGGCCCCGGGTTCAGGCTGATGCTCTCGTCGGCCCACACCGGCGTCTCGGTCGAGACGATGTCCATGATCGAGACGCGGAACGGGCGCCCGTCGATGTGCCGGCCACATCCCGCGCACCGGCGCGCGTCGGTCTCGCCGAAGATCGTCGGGATCCGGACACCCAGGTATTCGTTGCCGCGGAAGGTCTTAGCCATGTGGCCTCTGTCGGGCGGGTGGCGTCGCGTCACGGGATCCGATCGTCGCCGACGCACCGGCCAGCATACCCGTTCGCGCCGGTCGCGTCCCGCCTCCAGGGCCGCAGCTCGCGCCGGCCCGGCCATCGCGTCGCGCGATGCCGCGCCCAGTGGGGGGGCGCCGAGCGCGTGTCCGGGTGCGCGATCGCGGCGTCGCGGCGGGTTCGCAGGGGTAGATGCGCGATCGCGGCGTCGCGGGAAGTCCCGCTGTCCCTTGACAGCGGCGGGTTCGCAGGATCGCGAAGGACCGGCGCAATTCGACGATCAGTGAACGGTCGAGGGCTCCCCGCAAAGGTCCGGGCGCCGGCGTGCTGTCGGCGCGGCCCACGGCCGTTTGCGAGGTCGGCTTGGGCCCCCCGGACCCTGCCGAACCGGCGCGCCGGGAAACCGATCGTGGCCGGCCGCCCGCCGGATGCGCCCGCCGGATGCGCGCACCGGGCTCCATCCCGGCCCCCTGTTCACTGATCGTGGAGACCGGCGGACCGGCCGGGAACCGGGAGGGCCTGCGGGGTAACTCTCTCGTGAAGGGTGGGACAGGACCGCGGTCGCGGTGACAGGCGTGCGTGGCGACGACCAGCGCGACGGCTCACGGCGGAGCCGCGGCCCTCACGGCAGAGCCATGGCACAACGGCCGCGGCGGTGGTAGCCCCAAGGGGATTCGAACCCCTGATCTCCGCCTTGAAAGGGCGGCGTCCTGGGCCTCTAGACGATGGGGCCCCGGCCCGGCAGTGTACATCGCGCCACCCGGGAACAGGCCAACGATGCCGGCGCAAGGCGCGAAGCACGCACCGGGCGCGAGGCGCGGGGCCCGGGGCGCAAGGCGCGAAGCACGCACCCGGGCGCGAGGCGCGAGGCGCGGGGCGCACGGCACAGGTGAAGCACGCACCCGGGCGCGGGCGCGGCGGGACGGGTGAAGCACGCACCGGGGCGCGGGCGCGGCGGGACGGGCCGGTGGGGCGCCCTACGCGTAGAGCAGCGCGAGCACAGCCGCGGCCGCAAGGCACCCCCACGCGGCAAGAGCCACCAGCCCGCCGCCCAGGGCCGCCCAGAAGGCTCGCGCTCCGTTTCCCTCGCGCGCCGCCCGGTAGGCGGTGATCGCGCCCGCAACGGCGAGCGAGGCGAGGGTCAGCGACAGGACCAGGAGGCCGGCCACCAGGATGGCGACCTGGCCGCTGCTCCGGTCGAAGACCCCCCAGGCGAGGAACGCCAGCGATCCGAGGAACGCGACCAGGAAAAGCCTCTGCGTCGTGTCCAGCCGGGGCCGCGCCGCGACCCCGGTCGTCGCGTCCGGCCGGGACGTGCGCGCGCCACCGCTCGATGCGACCGCGCGGGGCTCCCGGATGCTGCCGGTTGCACCCGTCGCCCTCGCGTCACGCCGCATCCGGCCTGGCGGGCCAGACCTGAACATTCAGGCTTCCTGCGCCCTGGCGGCTGCCGGTGCGGGGCGCCGCCCACCGTTCAACGGCCCCCTCCCGTGCCGCCCGTGCCGCCCGTGCCGCCCGCACCGACCGCACCGCCCGCATCGCGGCGATAGATCACCACCTTGTGGGACAGCCGCGGTCGCCGCATCTCCGAGGCGACCCGCTGGCCACGTTCGCCGAAGGCCTCCGACAGGAACTGCGAGGCATCCTCCAGCGAATCGAACTGCCACCAGCCGTGGATGACCCGCAGCTTGAAGCCCTGCGCCGCGTACTGGGCGTCACGGGCCCGGAGCGCCCGGTAGATCTCGGGCGTCTCGCCCTCGGGCCGCAGCCGCGCCACGTCGTCCCGTCCATAGTCCATGACCATCAGCAGTCGCCCATCGGGCCGGAGCAGGCGCTCGGCGGCGGTCATCGCCGCGTGATCGGGAGTGGCGACGGCGCCCGACTCGCCCCAGTACCTCACCACCACGTCCGCGCATCCTGGCGGCAGCTCCCGCCCATCGGCGGCCGACGCGGTCACGTGCGCGTGAAGGGCCCGGAGCTGAGCCGCCCGGAGCCTGCCCTCCGTGCGGAGCACCACCACGTCGCGCCCGGCGATCTCTCCGAGGTCCGCGATCGCCCGGGGTATCTTCCCGTCGCAGTCGACGAGGCGAGCCAGGCGGGATGCGATCGCGGGATTGGTGAACGTGAACGGGAGGTCAGCCACTCCTGCGGAGTATAGGGGCGGGTCAGTCGGCCGCCCGGAGCACCAGCCCCTCCCGGGCGGGCACCTCGAGCACGACCGGCCCCGCGCCAACCTCGATCGGCAAGGCGCCCCCCTCGTCCGACCAGCCCGGCACTGGCTCGACCACCAGCCGCCGCCCCCGTGCCTCCGGCATGCTCGCCTCGACCCGATCCGCCGATTCGCCCGCGTTCACCGCGACCACGAACAGCTCGCCGGCGTCCTGCCGGAGATGCACGTGCGTCATGCCGTGTGTGGCGACGGTCCGGAACGACCCCGCGGCCCGCAGCGCCGGATGCGCGCGCCGCAGCGCGATCGCCGCCTGCACGAACGTCCGAAGCGATGCATCCCACGCGGCGGGATCGGCCGGGAAGGCCCGCCGGCAATCCGGGTCCGCGCGCCCCTCCATGCCGACCTCGTCCCCGTAGTAGACGCACGGCGCGCCGGGCAGCGTCATCTGCAGCAGCACCGCCAGCCGCAGGGCGGCGCGATCCCCGCCCGCCATGGTGACGAAGCGAGGGGTATCGTGGCTGTCCAGCAGGTTGAGCTGCACCGCCACCACCGCCGGGTCGTAGGCACTCAGCGCGCGCTGGATCCGCTCCCCGAAGCCCGCCGCGTCCAGCGGCATCACCGTTCGCCCCAGTTCCGCCTGCCCCGCGACCACGGCACGGTCGAGGTGGCGCCCGGCGGTGAACCCCAGGACCGCCTCCAGGAACGGGTAGTTCATCAGCGCGTCGAACCGGTCACCCTCCAGCCAGGCGGGCGCCTCGTGCCAGATCTCGCCCACGAGGTACGCCTCGGGGTTGATGGCGCGCACCCGCCGGCGGAACTCACGCCAGAACTCCGGGTCGTCGATCTCCTCCGGCACGTCGAGCCGCCAGCCGTCGATGCCGAAACGGATCCAGTGCTCGGCGACCCCCAGCAGGTACTCGCGCGCCTGCGGATTCGCCGTGTTCCACTTGGGCAGCGCCGGGTGGTCCCACCAGGCCTGGTAGCCCAGCACCCGGAGCGACGCCGCCCCGGCCATGTGCTCGTCGGCCGACCCGCCCACGTCGAGGGCGCGCTGCTCATCGGCCGACGGATAGGCGCGCACCGGACGCCCGGCGTCGAGCCCGGCCCGGTCGAACACGAACCAGTCCCGGTAGGGCGACGCGCCGCCGGCCTCGAGGACGTGGTGGAAGGCCCAGAACCCGCGCCCGGCGTGATTGAAGACGCCGTCCAGGACGATCCGCATCCCGCGCGCGTGGCACGCGTCGACCAGCTCGCGAAGCGCCGGGGTCCCGCCCAGCAGCGGGTCGACCGCCAGGTAGTCGTAGGCGTGATAGCGGTGGTTGGACGCCGACTGGAACACGGGGGTCAGGTAGAGCGCCGTGACCCCCAGGTCCTGCAGTTCGTCGAGGTGCTCCGCGATCCCGAGCAGGTCCCCGCCCTTGAAGCCGAGCCGCGTGGGTGGCGCCGCCCACGGCTCGAACGGCCCCGGCGCCGGCACGCGCGAACTCCGGGCGAACCGGTCGGGAAAGACCTGGTAGAAGACCGCGTCGCGGACCCACGCGGGCGTGTCGATCGTCATGAGGCCAGATGGTGCCACGTCGATCCCGTTCGCGGGCACGGCCGGGAGAGCGCGCCAGGCAGCGCCCCGTCCGGGTCGCCGCTCGATGACGCCGCTCGATGAGGACGCGAACGTCCTGCCGGCCGATGGGGACCGCCTGCCGGCCGATGGGGACCGCCTGCCGGCCGATGGGCAACGTCCGGACGACCTCCGGGCATCGCCGGCCGGCCGCCGGGCCGCCCCTATCCCCTGACCCCGCCGATCTACCCCTTGACCCCGCCGATCGCCAGCCCGGAGACGATGTACCGCTGCAGGAACATGTACACGACCGACACCGGCAGCGCGACGAGGATCGAGAACGCGGCGAACTGCGACCACGGCGTGGTGCCGTACTGGCCGACCATCCCGTTCAGCGCCATGGCCAGCGTGAAGTTCTGGGGCTGGTCCAGGAACTGCCAGGAGAAGTAGAACTCCGTCCAGCCCGCGATGAACCCGAAGAATGCCGTCACCGCGAGCACGGGAGTGGCGAGCGGCAGGATCACGTGCCAGAACGATTGCAGCCTGCTGGCGCCGTCCACCGCGGCCGCCTCCTCCAGGTCGCGCGGGATCGTGTCGATGTAGCCCTTCATGTTCCAGATCGCGAACGGCAGCTGCCCGGACGTGACCGCCAGCGCGACCCCGAACAGCGAGTCCCGCAGGTTGAACGTGCCGATCTGGATCTTGCTCAGCATCACGTAGAGCGGCGCCAGGGTCGCCACGGCAGGCAGCATCAGCACCGCGAGCACGCTGATCATCAGTGCCTCGCGGCCGCGGAAGGCCATGCGCGAGAACGCATAGGCGGCCAGGACCCCGATCCCGACGCTCGCGACCGAGATGATCACCGCGATGAAGAGGCTGTTGGCGGCCAGTTGTGGGAACGAGACCGGGTTCTCGGTGGGCTGCTTGATCACCTGCGCGAACGCGGCGAGCGACGCCCCCGGCGGAATGAGGTTCAGGCCATCGGGACGCGAGATGTTGCGCGGGTCGATCGCCATGCTGACGATCCACAGGATCGGGAAGAGGACCGTGAGGGCGATGAACAGGCAGACCAGCTGCAGGATGAGCTGGCGCCTGAGCGGAAGCCGGCGCTGCCGCTGCGTGGCCTCGGCGGCGACGGGCCTCGTGGTGGCCCGGGTGACTGCGCCGATCTGGGCGGTCATGGCCGGCTCCTCCGGAACGCAGATGGGACGGGAATCAGTCGGACGGCACGCGAGCGTCGGGCGCCGGGCAACCCGCGGGTCCGGGACACCACTCGGACGTCACGCATCGAACTGCGCCGTCGCTTTCGCCAGCCGGTTGGTCACCAGCGTGATCGCCAGCAGGATGAAGAACTGGAACACGGCGAACGCCGCGGCCACGCCGTAGAGCTGCTGCTCGTTGACCAACCGGTACGCCGTGGTGACGAGCAGCTCCGTCTGGCCGAACGGACCGCCGCCGGACATGAAGTACGAGAGGTAGAACAGGTTGAACGTGATCACGAAGCCGTAGATCGCGTACGGCAGCATGGCCGGCCGCAGGAATGGGAGCGTGACGGCCTTGAACTTGTCCCACGCCCCGGCGCCGTCCATCTCCGCCGCCTCGTACAGCTCGGTGGGGATGCTCTGCAGCGCGCCGGTCGCGACCACCGAGTTGAGCGGCCAGCCGAGCCACACGTTCGCCGCGAGCAGGGCGAAATACGCGAGCGGCAGCACGAACGGGCCGGCCGCGATGATCGGATTGGGCTGGTTCAGCCAGTCGAGGTTGAAGCCGCCGGGGGGCAGCCGGAAGATGATGTCGATCAGGAAGTTGACCGCCCCATTGGTCGGATCGAACATGTTCCGCCAGACCGTCGCCACGATGATCGGCGGGATCACCACGGGCACGATGTAGATGGCCCGATAGACGCGCTTGAACCAGAGACCCTGCGTGTTGAGGATGATCGCGATCAGGACCCCCAGGACGACGTGGATGACCACGTTCGAGAGCGCCCACCAGAGGTTGAAGACGAGCACCCGCATGAAGTCGAAGTTCGGGATGACGATGTTGTTCTGCAGGATGCGCAGGTAGTTGTCGAACCCCACGTAGGGCGGCGCCGGCGCCCTGGGGTTGAGGTTCTTCAGGCCGTAGTCGGTGAACGACATCCAGACCTGGAACACGAGCGGGTAGAACGTGATGACCGCCATCACGAGGAGCGCGGGCAGCAGGAAGAAGTAGGCCGCGCGCGCGTTCTGCGTGCGCCGCCACCAGGATCGGCGCGGTGTCGCCGCGGTCGATACGAGGACGCTCACCGGTCGACCTCCCGCGCTCCCATCGGTTGCTCCTCCCGTGCCGGATTGGAAGGGGACGCCGGAGAGCCCGGCGTCCCCTCGCTGCTGTGGCCGCTGGACGGGGCCAGTGGTCAGACGGTACTAGAGTCCGTTGGCCTTATCCATCTGCTGGCAGGCCGTGGCGACCAGGGACGCGGGCGAGGTGCCCTTGTCGATGGCTGCGGCGAGCGCGTTGCCGAAGGGGGTCCAGTAGTTGTCGAGCTGCTTGGCCGTGGGCCGGGGGAACCCGGTCTTGTAGGCGTTGGCGAAGCCCTGGCTGATCGGGTTGTTGAAGGTCACGCCGTTGATCGCGGGGATGTGACCGGCCTGGTCCGCGAAGATCTGCTCGTTGGCCTCGGAGTCCATCTGCAGCGCGAACTGGATCGCCAGGTTCACGTTCGCGGAGTTCTTGTTGATGTAGTAGCCGTCGGGGGCCACGAGCGGGCCGAAGGCGCCACCGGGTCCGCTCGGGCCGGGAGCCACCGCGAGCTTGCTGCCGAGAGCCTTCTCGAGGTTGCCGGACTGCCAGGGGCCGTCGATGAAGCCGGCGATCTTGCCGGCGACGAAGTCGGCCGCGGCCGTGGTGTCGTTCTGGTACATGTGCATCCCGGCGGCCTTGGCCTTCTGGAGCCATGCCAGGGCATCGGCCACACCGGAGTTCGCCGTTGCGGCGCACTTGCCGGTGTTTGGATCGAGGATCTTGCCGCCGAAGGACTGGAAGAGGCCCCACAGGTAATACGCGCCGCCACCGTTGGCGCCGTACACCCAGCCGAGCTTGCTGGCGTCCTTGAGCCAGTCGTCAGTGGTGACCGGCGCGGTCGGCAGCATCGAGGTGTTGTAGAAGAGCGCGACGCCCTTGATCGACTCGGGGATCGCGTAGAGCTTGCCGTCTACCGTGTCGGCCTGGATCGCGGCCTGCGAGAAGTTGCTCAGCTGCGGGAGCAGCGAGGTGAGGTCCGCGAGCAGGCCGGCCCTGGCCTCCTTGGCCATGCTGTCGTTCGGGGCGATGTAGAGGTCCGGCACGCCGCTGTTGGCGGCCGAGGTCTCGAACTTGGTGAAGAGGTTGTTGAAGGGCACGTCGACCCGCGTGACCTGGAGGCCGGGGTTGGCGGTCTGGACGTTCCCGAGGATCTGCTTGAACGCGGTGATCTCGGCGTTGCCGGACGCGCCGTAGGCCTCCCAGATCGTGAGGCTGCCGGTCAGCGGGGCCGCCGCGGCCGCGCTGGCGGGAGCGGCTGCGCTGGCGGGAGCGGCCGCGCTCGCGGGAGCCGCGGCGCTGGCGGGAGCGGCCGCGCTTGCCGGTGCCTGCGTTGGGGCGGTGGTCGCGGCGCTCGAGCACGCGCCCGCCACGACGGCAAGCGTCGCGAGGACGCTTGCCAGTTTCATGGATCGCATCTGAATGCTTCTCCTCCCATCGCCAGGTCGTTCCCGGCACCCATGCCGGTTCGTCCCTGGCTCGTTCGCTGGGCCGTCGCCGGCCCGCACACCGTCTCCCGCTCGTGGGCGGGACTCCCATGGGTCAGTCGACCCTTCCAGGTCAGGCGGCCCTCGTCGTCGGGCCGTCAGGCCCCCGTCATCCCGGCAGCGCCACCTCCTCGTCACCCACCAGGTCCGGCGGGACGGCGGTCGAACGCCGCACCACGAGCCGTGTCTTCAGCACGCGGTGCTGTGCGGGACTGCCTGGCTTGGCCTCCAACTCCTCCAACAGCAGCCGCGCCGCCTCTTCCCCTTTCCGCCGCACGGGCTGATGCACCGTGGTGAGCGGCGGGTCGGAGAACCGGCCGACGGGCAGGTCATCGAAGCCGACGATGCTGAGGTCGCGCGGGACCCGCAGTCGCAGGTGGCGACTGGACTGGAGCACGCCGATCGCGATCGCATCGCTCATCGCGAGCACCGCGGTCGGCCGGAGCCCGTCCTCCCATGCCCGCAGGAATGCTGCTTCGCCCCCTTCGAACGACGCGGGAGCGATCACGACGCTCTCGGGCCCCAGGTGGCTGCCCGCCCTGTCGAGGACGGCCTCGTACCCGCGCAGCCGCCGCGCCATGACGCCGTCCTGCTGGCCCTCGGGCACGGCCGACGGGCCGTCGCCGGCCACTGGACCCTCCACCGAGATGACCAGGATCCGGCGATGCCCCAGGTCGACCAGGTGCTGCGCCGCGGCGCGGGCGCCCTCCTCGTCGTCGACCTCGACCGCCGCATGCTCGGGCCACGCCGGGGCGTCCACCAGGACCATGGGCAGATCGGCGCGCCGGATGGCCTCGATCTCGGGGTGCGTCTCCTCGAGTCCGAGCGCGACGACGCCGTCGACGGTGGCGTGGTCGAGCGCCCTGGCGAGGGACCCGCGCAGGGGTGAGATCAGGAGCAGCCCGAACCCGCGCTCCTCGGTGACGGCGGACACGCCCTCGGCGAAGTGCGCGAAGAAGGGATTCGCGAACACCTGGCTGAGCGGCTGGGGGGTCAGGACCCCGATCGTCATCGTGCGCCGCGCGGAGAGCATGCGCGCGACCGGGTTGGGCCGGTACCCCATTTCCGCGGCGACGCTCCGGATGCGATCGGCCGTCTCCGCCTTGAGGCGCTCGGGGCTGTTGAAGGCGAACGAGACGGACGCCTTGCTGACGCCCGCGACCTGGGCGACGTCTGCGATGCGGGGACGCCTGGGGCGTGCTTCCGTCACCGATGCTCCTGCCTGCGGTCCTGTGGGTCCGCATTTCTTGGGGGGCGCTGCCGGGCCGGTTGGTTGGGGCCCGGCTGATTCGCTGTCCCTCGCCGTCTGACCGGTTCGCCGTCCCTCGCCGTCTGACCGGTTCGTGCCGCAGCCACCTCGCTCGGCGCGGGTCCGGTTCGTGCCGCAACCATCTCGCTCGGCGCTGGTCCGGTTTACTGAACCGGTTTAGCGCGCAGTTTAGGCACCCCGGCCAGGATGTCAATACCGCAGTCTTGTCGGTGCGGCATGCTACAGACGCGTGGCACCGGAACGCCTGCGCGGGAGTTCGCCGGCCCGGAGCGCTGCCTCCCGCCCGCCGAGCGGACCATCGAGAGCCAGGGAAACGCGTCCGAAGAGATGCTGGGCAACGTCTCCGCGCCACTCCTCTTCTCGCCGGCGCCAGTTCTCGCCGGCGCCAGTTCTCGCCGGCGCCAGGGTCGGGCCGGTCGGGCCGTTCAGCGGGTTGAGCCTCTCTGCCAGTTGCCACTCCCGGGAGCGCGCGCCGGGTCTGCCGCCACGATGGACCGCGATGACCCACGATCGGGCCGCGACAGGATGGGGCTCC
>JAJYNP010000269.1 GCA_021786265.1 Chloroflexota bacterium | reverse complement strand
TGCCGTCGGCTGCGCTGGCGCATCTCGAGGCGCTGCAGGATACGGACGGGAGCTGGAGCTACCAGGCCGCCGCCAACGCGACGGCGGGCGACACCAACTCCACGGCGATCGCGCTCGAGGCGCTCGCTGCGAGCGGCGTGACCGCAAGCGACCCAGTGGTCTCGAAGGCACTGGCCTGGCTCCATGGGCAGCAGAACGCCGATGGCGGTTTTGCCTACCAGGCCGGGCCGGGCGCCTCGAGCGACCCCGATTCCGATGCACTCGTGATCCAGGGGCTGGTGGCCCTCGGTGAGGACCCGACCGGAGCGACCTGGACGAAGAATGGCAAGACGGTCTTCAGCGACCTCCTCTCGCGACAGGCACCGAATGGCGGTTTCACCTTCCCGGGCAACCCGGGACCGGATCTCTTCACCACGAGTCAGGTTCCGGCGGCGCTCGTGCGGGTCGCGCTGCCCGAGCCGGCGACCTGGACGGCGGGTGCCGCAATCCCGGGGGTGACGTGTCCAGCGCCGAAACCGACGGCATCCCTGCCTGCCTCGCACCCCACGCCGGCGCCGACCCTGCCCGCGACGGCGACCGCGCCCGGGCAGGGTCGGGGCGGCGGCACGGACGGCGTGCTGCTCGCCTGGCCCTGGTTCGCGGCGTTGGTGGCGCTGGCACTCAGCGGGTCCGTGGCGATCGGCCGGCGGAGTCACCGCCCGACGGAGTGAGGGCGGCTGAGGGCGGGCGGTGCGGCGGGCCGGGCCGCATGATGCGGGTGCGCGCGGCCGTCGCCTCGTTGACGGCGGCCGTCTTGCTCCCGGTCGCGGTGGCCCTCTCGGCGGCGCTGGTGCCGCTGCGGCCCCTGTCCGGGGTCGTCTGCGCCGGCACCGGCCCGCACCATGCGGCGCTCGTCGTCGAGCACGCCGATGGCCGTCTCGTGACGCGCTGCGTCGCATTCTCGGCCGCGCAGATCACGGGCGAGCAGCTGCTGGCTCGGAGTGGGATCCAGTACGCCACGGTCGGTTTCGGCGGTTTCGGCGACGCGGTCTGCCAGATCGACGGCGAGCCGGCAAGCTTCCCGGCGAGCTGCTGGACCTCGACCAGCCCGTACTGGATGCTCTTCGTGGCGCGCGCCGGGGGAACCTGGAGTAGCTCGAACCTAGGTGTGACGAGCCAGGTCTTCCGGAACGGAGACGCCGAAGGCTTCCGGTACGAGTCGCAGAGCGGCCCGGCGCTTACCCCGGCGCCTCCGACCGGCGTCTGTGCCGCGTCGATCGCCGGCGCTGGGGCGACCGCGACATCGGCGGCCGTGTCGCCCACGGCGACGGTTCGGCTCTCGGTCCGTCCGACGCCGACGTTCGCCGGGGAGACGGCTCGCTCGAGCCCGGCGCCGTCCGCGGTCCAGCCCACACCGCCCTGGACGGGGGTCAGTTCGGCGCCGCCTGCGCTCAATCCGGGAGCTGCGGGGGGCTCGGGGGGCGGGCCTGCCCCAGCCGTGGGCGCGCAGCCCGCTCGGTCGGCCGGTACCGACGGGCAGGCAGGCACCGCGGGAGAGGCGGGATCGTCGGTGTCGGGTCCGCCCTCGGTCGGGCTCGGCGCACTGGCTGTGCTGGCGGGAGGGATCGTGCTCGTCGGCCTCGCGTTCGTGCGCGCGCGTGGGCGGGTCCGGGCAGCACGCCGATGAACGCCCGGGCCCTGGCGGGCTGGTCCGCCGTCGGTCTCGTCATCGCGCTCGGCGGGACGAACCCCGTCGAGCGCGTCCTCGTCGGGCTGGCGGCCCTCGACCTGCTCGTCACGCGGACACCACCGGAGCGGCCGCTGCGTCCGCTCCTCCTGGGCGTGGTGCTCGCCGGGGGTCTGGCCGCCACCCTGAACCTGCTGCTTGCCCACGCGGGCGAGCACGTGCTGCTGACGCTCCCCGAGGCGCTCCCGCTCGTGGGCGGCCCCATCACCCTCGAGTCTGCGGCGTTCGGCGCCGTGACCGCGACGGGGCTGATGGCGGCGATCCTGGTCGTCGCGCCGCTCTCGCTCCTGCTGGAGCCGCACGACCTGCTCGACGCGCTCCCGGCGCGCCTGGAGCGCACTGGGATCGCCGTCGCGACGGCCCTCAACCTCGTGCCGACCATCCGGCGCACCGCGCTCGGTGTCATGGAAGCGCAACGGCTGCGCGGCTGGCGGCCCCGGGGCCCATGGTCGTGGGCGGAGATTCTCGTGCCGGTGATGCTCACGGCGATCGAGGGCTCGCTGCAGCTGGCCGAGGCGATGGAAGCCCGCGCCTTCGGTTCGGGACGGCGCACGCGGTACGAGCCCCGGGGCCTGAACGCCCTCAGCCGACTGACGGTCGGGTCGGCCGTAGCGGCGCTCGGGCTCTACCTGGCAGCTCGCGTTGCCGGCGCCCAGCTCGACTGGCAGGCGTACCCGACGCTCACCGTCCCGGCGGTCGACCCGCTGGCGGCGGCGGCCAGCCTGGTGCTGGCGCTGCCAGCGCTGCCCCGGCTCGGCGGAGGACGCCCATGAACATCGCGACGGTCGAGCATCTGCACTACTGGTACCCGGACCGGGCCGACGCAGCGCTCGTCGACGTGAGCCTGCGTCTCGAGGCCGGATTGACGGTGCTCGCGGGGCCCTCGGGGAGCGGCAAGTCCACGCTGCTGCGGCTCTTCGACGGCCTCGTCCCGCACTTCCACGGTGGCACCATCGCTGGCCGCGCCTGGGTGGGCGGGTGCGACGTGCTGGTGACACCGACGCGTCGGCTCGCTCGCGAGGTCGGGCTCGTCTTCCAGGACCCGGAGCAGCAGTTCGTCTCCGGGACGGTCGAGCGCGAAGTCGCGTTCGGCCTCGAGAACCTGGGCGTCACGCCGTCCGCGATGCGCGCGAGGGTGGGTGAGGCGCTGGAAGCCGTCGGCGCCGAGGCGCTGCGAGGCCGTTCCGTCGACAGTCTGTCCGGCGGAGAGCGCCAGCGGGTTGCGCTGGCGGCCGCCCTGGCCCTGCGGCCGCAACTGGTTGCCCTGGACGAGCCGACCTCGCAGCTCGATCCCGACGGCGCCGCCGCGCTCCTCGAGGCCTGCCTCGCGCTGGTGGCGGGTGGCACCGCCGTCCTCGTGGCCGAGCACCGGCTCGAGCGCCTGCTGCCCGCGGCCGACCGCCTAGGGCTGCTCGACAGCGGTCGGCTCGAGGGTCTCCTGCCGCCTGCTCGACTCGTCGGGCGGCTGACGACGGCGCCGGCCATCGTCCGCCTCGGGCGGCGACTCGGGTGGTCGCCGCTCCCGCTCAGCGTGGAGGCGGCACACGAACGGCGGCCGGCACTCGGCGACGGGGCGCGACCGGGCTCGGCGGGTGCGGGTCGGACGCTGCCAACCGAACTCGCCTGGTCGGTCCGCGGCCTCACGGTCGGGCCAGGCGGGCGGGTCGTGCTCGACGGCGTCGAGCTGGCTGGAGGCCGGGGCGAGATCGTCGTCCTGATGGGTCCGAATGGCGGCGGCAAGACGACCTTCCTGCGGACGCTGGGCGGGCTCCTGCGGCCCCGCAGCGGCCGCGTGGAGCGCCTGGCGGGCCGGATCGCCTACCTGCCC
>JAJYNP010000347.1 GCA_021786265.1 Chloroflexota bacterium | reverse complement strand
TCCGATGTCCACGTGAGGACGTACTGGAAACTGTCGTGAGCGTCGAGCCCCGTCTGGCCCCCCGAGAGCAGGGGACCTGGGCCGAACCGGAGCAGGGCGACCGCCCACCATGGCGCAGCGACGATTGCCGCCAGGGCGAACATGCCCAGCGACGCGAGCAGCGACCTCCAGTTCCGTCCCACGAAGACGAAGATGACGACCACCGACACGATCCCGAACAGAGCGCCCTCGGGATGGGTCAGCATCGTGAGCCCGGCGAGTATCCCCGTGGCCAGGGCCGACCCGCGCGACCGCGTCCGGTAGAAGCGGGCGGCCTGCCAGATCGCGAGCACGGCCAACAGGTAGCCGGGCGATCGCGTCAATCCGCCACCATCGATCATCCAATCGAACGCGCGCGGCAGGACCGCGAACGCGTACGTGGCCAGCAGCGCCTCGAACCTCGACGGAAGGATCTCCCGAGCGAGGAGATAGACGGCCCCGATCGTCAGCACGCTGCCAACGAACGGGACCAGCATCAGGATGGCGATCATCGACATGCCCGCGAACTGCGCCAAAGCCGCGGCCAGGTAGAACGCGAGCGGTGGATAGACGAACGGGATGCCCACCCCGTTGTACGAGCTGTACATCGGGAGCGCGAAGCCCGCCCGACGCACGTCCTCCGCCATCGCGTAGAACAGGCCCCCGTCGTTGAGCGGAAAACCCGCCGCGAGGATTGGAATGGCGCGGACGACCAGGCCGATGATCATGGGGAGGCTGACCGCGCGGATCTCCTCGAAACCAGCAACTGCTCCGGGCGACCGGGGAACTAGCACCTCGGTTGCGCGGCGCCCGACCCGCTGGCTGTCACCGAGATGGTCTCCGAGCATGCCTCTCCCGCAATCCCCGCCCCATCGAGGCAAGTATCGCAGCCGACCGTGAGGTCGTTCGCGTGTCGGCGAGCCCGACAGGATCGACGGACCGAGAACGCAGGCCAAGTTCCGGCAGTCGGTATGGTACGAATGCGCCATGCGGGCGAGGTCGGACTTCAAGCATCGTCTCAGACGTGATCGCTGAGCCCTCTGCGCGTTCGGGGCCCCGCGTGGCAGCCGTGGGGGCTCGCCCCGTCCCCATCCTCGCGGTATATGCAGGGTCGCGTGCGATCGTGGCGCTGGCGGCCCTCGTCGTCGGTCCCCTCGTTCCGCGTAACCCCGCCCTGACAAGCGCGGCGGGCGGCCCGCTGCTAGCGCAGCTGACGAGTTGGGACGGCTGGTGGTACCTGGGGATCGCGCGTGACGGCTACCATGCCGCGCCGCTCACCGGCCAGTACCACGACTACGCGTTCTTCCCGCTGTACCCGGCGCTCGTCCGGGCGCTGTCCCTGGCGACCCCGGCGTTTGATGGGCTGATCGCCGTACTGCTCTCGAACGTCCTGTTCCTGGTCGCGCTCGGGTTGCTCTACCGCCTCACAGCGGAGGTGCTGGACGAGGAGCGGGCCGCTTGGTCGTGCGTCGTGCTCTGCCTCTTCCCGTTCAGCTTCGTCTTCTCGATGGCGTACGCAGAAAGCCTGTTCCTCGCCCTCAGCCTCGGTGCGCTGCTGGCCGCGGAGCGCGGTCACGCGGCGACCGCCTCCCTCCTGGCCGGCCTTGCCGGGCTCACGCGCCTGCCCGGCGTGCTCCTTGTCGTGCCGCTGGCCCTCATCCTGTGGAAACGCCTCGACGATCGCCGAGCACTTGCGTGGCTGGTGCTCGTGCCGCTCGGCGCGGTCGCGTTCACGGCCTGGGTTGGCACGTTCGCCGGCGCGGCGGGCGGCTTCGGCGGCGCGCAGGCGGCGTGGGGGCGCAATGGCATCGGAGCCGCGGCGGCCATCGGTGGCAACCTCGCGTCACAGCTCGACCCGCTGCGGCTTTCCTTTCTCGTCGCGCTGCTGGCCTACGTCTTCCTGCTGGTGTACCTGCGCCCCGATCGCATCCCACTCCCCTATGCCACCATCCCGATCCTCACGCTCGCCGCCGTCCTGATGTCCGGCGACCTTGAGTCCGTCGGGCGATACGGCATGGTCGCGTTCCCGTTCGTGTGGGTCCTCGCCGGCCGCCGCCGGTTCCGGGCCCCGTGGACAGCACTCAGCGCAGTCCTGCTCCTGGCCGCGTCGGTGGCGGCGTTCTCGGGCCGGATGACACCGTAAGGTGGCCCCCGTGACTGCGCAGGACCTGTCCGACCTCTCGCCGCACGTGCCCGCACGGTGGGCGCTGACAATCCCCGAGTCCCTCCGCGTCCCGGGCGTCCTGTTCGTCGTCGCGTTCGTGGCGCGCGTCGTGACCGCCCTGCCGTTCTTCGCGCCCGGCTATCCCGACGCCGTGTACTACCTGGCCACCGCGCGCGAGCTCGCCGCCGGGCACGGCTTCACGATCCCGTACATCTGGGCCTTCGTCGACACCGGTGGCCGGCTGCCGGCGCTCGGGACGCTCCCGATCCCGTCGAACGAGCACTGGATGCCGCTCGCCTCGATCGTGCAGGTGCCGTTCATCTGGCTGCTCGGCCCGACGTACCTCGCGTCCGCACTCCCGTTCTGGATCCTGGGCGCGCTCGGCGCCTCGATCACGTACCTGCTGGGCTTCGACGCCGGCCTCGGCCGGCGGACCTCGATCGCGGCCGGGGCGCTGATGATCATGCCCGGGGCGGTCGCGCCGTACTTCTCGCAGCCCGACAACTTCTCGCTGTACATGGTCCTCGGCGTCACGGCGATGTGGCTGTGCGTCCGGGGCGCGCGCGGCAGCCGGCGTGCGTTCGCGGCGGGCGGGATCGTCGTCGGCCTGGCGATGCTGGCGCGGACCGACGGGGTCCTGCTCGGCGTGCCGTTCGTGTGGGCCTTCGCGACGGAGCTGTGGAGCCGGTGGCGGTCCCGAGGGCAGGCCGGTGCCCGTGCCGCCGTCCGCGTCGGCTGGCCGGCCGCCATGGCCTGCTTCGGACTGTTCCTGCTCGTGATGGCGCCCTGGTGGATCCGCGACCAGGCACTCTTCGGCTCGATCTCGCCGTCGTCCTCGAGCGGCCGGATCCTGTGGATCCGGACCTACGAGGACCTCTTCAGCGTCTCGACGCCGGTGACGCCCGCCTCGTTCTTCGCGCAGGGGCTCGGCCCGCTCATTGCCAGCCGGGTCGGGGGTCTGGTCTCGGCGCTGGTGATCCTCGGCTCGCAGCCGCTCCTGATCTTCCTCGTCCCGCTCGTCGCGATCGGCTGGTGGGTCCAGCGGGCGAACCCGGCGTTCCGGCCGTGGCTCGTGTACCTCGTGACGTTCCTCCTCTTCAGCGGCCTCGTGTTCGCGGTGCACGTGCCCTACGGGATGACGCTCCATTCGGGCCTTGCCCTGGTGCCGCACGCCTACCTGCTCGCGATGGTCGGCCTCGCGGCGACGATCCGCTGGATCGCGCAACGCCGGCCGCACTGGGACGTGGAGCGCGCGACGCGCAACTTCACCGTCGTGATCGTGGCGGTCGTGTGGGTCATCGGCGCGGTCTCGACGGTCATCCTCGCCGGACTGTGGGGCCACGAGGCCGACTACCGGACGGCACTGCTCGACGCCCACCCCATCCCCGCCTCGGAT
>JAJYNP010000266.1 GCA_021786265.1 Chloroflexota bacterium | reverse complement strand
GTCGGCGTGCTGGTCGGTGCCGGAGTCGGGGTGGCCGTCGGGGCGCTCGTCGCCACCGGTGCCGCGACCGGCGTGGCGGGGACGACCGGGTTCAGCGTCGGGTCAGGCGTGGGGGTCGGCGTGAGGGCGGTCACGGTCACCGCGGTCGAGGCGAGCAGGCGCGAGCCTGTGCCCGCGCCCATGCCCCTCCCCCCGCTTCCCTTCGGCGAGGCTGCCACGGCTGCAAGCACGTGGGTGCCCGCGGTCGCGTTGGCGGGGATCACCAGGTCGACCGTGAAGCTCTTCTGGGTATCGACATCGGCTGTAGGCATGCCGCCGGCGGATCCATCCCACAGGAGCTGGATCGATTCGTGCGGGGCGAAGTTGCTGCCGGCGACCGCGAGTATGGCGTCGGGGACCCGGGGACCGGACACCGTCAGCGCGGGCGTCGCGCCACCGGCGGCCGGCATCGGGTTCAGGAGGGCAGGGGCCAGCAGGATGATCGGCACACTCGCGAGGGCACCCACCACGCCCCTGCGCCAGTGCCGACGCGGCCGCTGGAAGTGCGGGGATGCGGGATCGCCGACTGTGTGCGTGATCTGATGCATAGCGCGCCGACCCGTTCGGTAGCCCGGCGGGCTCGGGGAGTCCCGTGGCTTTGCGACCCCGCCTCGCGACGGGTGTGCTCTTTCGCTGGACGTCGGACCGACCCCTCGTCACAGAGGCGTCGAGGGGCACGCTAGGACATCTGGGAGCCGTCCACCATTCCCGCGATGGTCCTGCAAGGGGGTGGCCGAAGGTCACAGGCACGTTGGGTCGTGGCAGCGGGCGCTGACCCTGCGTGCCGGCTGCGCGTCGGCCGCGGACCACCACCCGGCGCGCGAATTCCCCCGCGACGGCCGGGAATCCTCGCGCGAAGTGGAGCCAAACAGCACGGCGCGATGTGGCCGAGAAGTACTAGCGATGGACGCCGGTGGGGGTAAGCGTTGGCATTCCGGGGTGTCACGGGCGCGACGCCGTCGATCCCGGTGGCGGCACGGTACGCGAGGAGTGGAGGGGGTACGCCGTGGACATGCCTCATGCGTTTCGACGCCTTCTGGCGGTTGCCAGTTCAACTCTCATCCTGATGACAGTCGTCGCCGTCGCCCCGGTTGCGGCGTGCGACCAGGGTTGCACGCCCGGGTACTGGAAGAACCACACTGACGCCTGGGTGACGTACAGCCCAGGCGAGACGCTCACGGAGGCCGGTTTCGTATTCCCGTTACAGCTCTCCAGCTTCGGCAGTGAGCCGCTGATCGTTGCTCTGCAGGGGGGTGGCGGGCCTGGCCTCGACGGTGCGGCACGGATTCTCCTGCGCGCCGGGGTGGCAGCGCTGCTCAACTCGGTAGCCTTCCCGTACCCGCACTTCGTCAACACCTCCGTCGTCCTCTCCGACATGAACACAGTCCTGGCCAGCCTCGACCGGCAGACGATGCTCGACGAGGCTGCCGAGTACGACGGCTACAACAGCGTGGGCTGCCCGTACTAGACGGGACTCCCAGCGCCCCAAGGGCAAGGCCCTGTGCCTTTGAGACGGTCCACCTGTTTGTCTGGCGAGAGGGCCGGCGAGAGGGCGAGGAGATCAAAGGCGCGGTTCTGGAGCCGGATGGGCTCGACGAGCAGACGGGACGCGTCACCCTCGCCGAGCCCGTCCGATGAGTTGGTGCTCGGTGAGCGTGGCGAGGTGCGCGGCCGGTCGTCCCGGCCGGAGTGCCTCCCGCTCGTCTCCCCTCGGATTCCGGAAGATGCGCGCGACGCCTCGAGCGACGGAGAGACCCCCGTCGGGCGGGTCAGCCGGTGATCTCCCCAGCCTCCGCATTCGCGATTTCGGAGGTGGTGGGCGGAGTCGAGTCGTGCCCGTGACGCGAATGATGGGTTGGCCATCATCGATCACGCGGCCGAGGACGGGAGTGCTCGTGGCGAGTTCCGCGTAGGTCTGGGCAAGCGCTCCGCCGTGCTGCCGGACGGCGAACCGGGCCGCTTACAAGATCTACCTGGTCCGCTCCTTGCCGGTTCGCCGGTCCCGGGTCGGGAACAGGAGCGCCGCAGCGATCCCCAGCGAAAGACCGAGCGCGGCCGCGACTGCGGTGTCGAGCGCCACGCGTGGGGATGAAGGTACGTCGTTGGGGAGCGCTGGCTGGACGACGGAGGCCAGACTCGTCGCGTCGGCCCCGGTCGGGCGCGCGAACCCCGTGATCTCTCCGGCCACGGCGTTCGCGAGAGCGGAGGCCGCAGCAGGGCTCGAGGCTGTGCCGACCACCGTGATGATCGGCTGTCCGACGGCCGCATGCACGTCGAGACGACCGGCGATCTCCTCGAGAGTGTCCTGCAGCCCGAGCTGGTCGATGACGCGACCAAGGACGGGCGTGCTCGTGGCCAGCGCTGCGTAGGTCTGGGCCAGCTCCTGGTACGCGGAGAGGTAGTCAGGACGGGTCTCCGTCAGCGACCCCACGAGCACCTTCGCTTCCGACTGGTACTCCCGGGGTAGCAGACCAGATGCCATGTAGGTGCCACCCGCCGCAATGCCGGTGACCAGCAGGATCAACCAGAGCCGGCGGCCGACGATTGCCACCAACCGCCACGCGTCCACCGCAGCATCACTCCTGGCCTGCGGCGATCCCACGAGGTTCACCGCACTCAACCTGGCTTCATTTCCGGCCTGATGGGGGATGCGCGCGACCTGGATCCTGGTGGGGAGGGAACCAGGCGGTCGAGCACCGCCGCCAGTCTTTCGCCCGATCGCGCCACGTTGTGCTCGCGCTCAACGTACTCGCGACCGGCTGCGCCCATTCGGGCAAGTTCGTCGGCCGGGGTGTCCGCGAGCCGCAGGAAGGCGACCGCGAGGAGCTCGGGGTCGTCGGGCCTTACCGAGACTCCTGCTCCTGTGGCGCCGACCGGATCGTAGGCACTGACGCACGCGAAGACGACAGGCCTGGCGGCCGCCATGTACTCGAACAGCTTGTTGAAGCTGATCCCATATCGGTAGACCGGGGTCTCGGTGGCGTGGACGACGGTAGCGTCGAGGCTCCGCAGGATTATCGGGACGATTCGTTTCGGCACCGCGGACGCGAACGCAATTGCCGGGCTCCCGGCGCCCAGTTGCTCCAGGTCGTGCTTCTCGGGCCCATCCCCAACGCAAACCAGGCCAATACGCCCCGGTGCGCGCGCCTCGGCGATCTTGGCCGCTCGCACGAGAACACTGACCCGGTTCACTCGCCCGAAGGCGCCGACGTACCCGAACACGAACCGGCCCTCGGCACGCAGCGAGCCGACCTGTGCGAGCGCCTGGGCGTTCCGCCCGACAACCCGCTGATCGCTGACTGGCCCGGCATTGAAGGCCTCGAGGTCGACGCCGTTCGGGATGTAGACCACGCGGTCGACCGGCAGACCGCGCTCCGAGAGGTACGCGCGAAGCCCCGGCAGGAGCGTGATGACGATCGATGCCCGTCGAACGAGAAACGCCTCGATCCCGCGCAGGAGCCGCTCACCGGGCGAGCCCTCGCGGAGAGCGCCGAGATCCACGAGCGTCTGGGGCCACAGGTCGCGGATCTCGAACAGGAACCGCGCGCCACGCAGCCGCGCCGCGATCCAGGCGCCGAGGGCCGCAAACGGATGAACGGTCGAGCCGATCACGGCATCTGGAGCCGGGAATCGTGCCTGGACGACGAGGAACGCGGCCAGGAAGGTGAGCATGTTCAGCTGGCGGCGCCAGTTGTTCCCCCGGTAAGGGAACGTGCGAACCCAGACGAACTGGACGCCTTCGTACCAGGCGGTCCGGTAGAGCTGGCCCGCCGCGAGCCGCTCCTCGCGGCCGGTGACGTGGCTGAGGCCCGCCGCGAAGATCGTCACAGCCTTCCCGCGCGCGACGAGGTGGCGCGCGAGATCGTAGTGACGCGTGCCCTTGGGGCGGTCGGGCGCGTCAGCGTAGTGGTTGACGATCCAGACCCGGCATCGGTCGGGCACGCAATCCCTCCGCCGGCTCGATCACGCGTTCGACGAGGAGCCGCTCGTGGGACGACGTCCGGCCTCGCGCGCGATTCCGCCTCTCCGCCCGATCATACCCCTGCCACCAAGGGTCTCCGGACCCCCCGTATGCCCGGAGCGCCGCCCGGGGGGTACGCCCTGCGCGGTGGAGATCGGTCCGGAGACGCAGCGGGGCCGGGCGCGGCGGCGCCCGGCCCCGCTGGATGGGTGGTCGGGGCTAGCGCAGGTAGAACTGCAGGTCGCTCTCGCCGGGCCGATTGGCGAACGCGGTCCAGCCGCTGCCCGAGGTGTACTGCGCCTCGCCGTCGGCGAAGTACGTCTGCGGGCCGTAGCCGTAGTCCTTCCCCTTGCGGATGGGGAAGATCGTGTACTGCGTGTCGCTGGCCGTGGAGAGCACAAGCTGGTAGGAGCCCGCGGGCAGGGTGTGCGCGGCGGGGAAGCTGACCAGCGCCCAGACCGCGCCCCCGTTGTCGCCGCCGGGGGCGGAGACCGGGATGCTCGAGGCCGGCACGGTGCCCTGCGCCACGAGCGTGCCCGCCGCGGTCTCGAGGCTGATCGTGAGCGGGCTCGAGCCGCTCGAGCGGCGCAGCCGGACCGCTGCCTGCGAGACGGTGCGGCTGCTCCCCAGCGTGAACGTCTCGCGGACCTGCGCGGCCCCGCTGATCGGCTCGTAGCTGTGGATCCACATCTCCATGTAGCCCTGCCCGGTCACGACGCCATTGGCGTAGGTGAGGTTGACGATGGGGGTGAAGTTCTCGCGCGGGGCCCAGGTGCCCTGGTTCATGAGCAGCGCGAAGTCGGTGTCGGAGAAGCGCGGCTGCTGGGGCTCGAGCGTGGCGCCGTAGACGTACGTGCCGTTGACCGAGATGAAGTTCACGCTCGGTGCGGGGTCGGTGTTGCGGAAGACGATGTGGTAGAGCTGGCCCGCCGTGAGGGTCGCCGGGCTGGCGAACGTGGCCAGCGCGTCGGCGCCGTGGAGCGAGGCGGCATCGGGGACGGAGACCGAGGCGAGGACGTGCCCGGACGGCACGTGGCTGGCGCTCCCGTCGTCGGTCTGCACGCTCACGTTGAGGGTGCCGCCGGTCCCGCCGGCGTAGCCGGAGACCGTCCCGATCACGTAGAAGCGCACGCTCGTCAGGGCCGACGTGGTCATGGCGCGGAAGCGGAAGGCGACCTGCGTGTTCACGCCGCCGCCGTTGGTCCCGCCGACCTCCGTGTTGGCCAGCGTGTCGGCGTTGATGCCCGCCCCGTAGATGCCGCTGCCGCTCGTCGCCACCGGTGCCGGGGTGGCCGTCGGGGCGGGCGTCACCACCGGTGCCGGCGTGGCCGTCGGTGTCGGCGTGCTGGTCGGTGCCGGAGTCGGGGTGGCCGTCGGGGCGCTCGTCGCCACCGGTGCCGCGACCGGCGTGGCGGGGACGACCGGGTTCAGCGTCGGGTCAGGCGTGGGGGTCGGCGTGAGGGTCGGGGCGGCCTGGTAGTGCGCATACCCTCGGCGCACGTTGGCCGTCGTGGTGGCCGGCCAGCCCACGATCGATGGAGACGGTGCAGTGTTCGAGGCGGCCACGGCGGTCTGCACAGTCGCGCCCGGTGTCCGCTTGGACGAGGCCGACGTCACCTGTCCGCGCTGGGAGGGAGCCTGGCGCCACAGCAGGCCAAGCGACTCGGATTTCCCGAAGAGCGCCCGAATGTAGTACACGGGCGAGGAGGCTGTGTCCGAGATGACCGCAGATGCCCCCGCAGCCAGAAACCCGGCGGCGGAGTTGTCCGCCCCGTATCGAGCGACGAGCTGGTGTGTTCGCGATCCCCCAGCTTTGGCGGTCCTGGACGCGGAGGTGACGAGGCGGAGAAGGACGACCGCGTTGGGAGCGAGTCGAACCGTTCGGACATACGCTTCACCGTAGTACTGGACTTTCGTCCCGTTGGCGCCGGTGGTCGGGTCCAGCCCGAACCCGTCCTTGGCCGGAGAGACCGGTGTGCTGGCAGCCGATGTCGTCAGCACATTCCCGCGTCCAATGTAGATGACCACCGAGGCCCCGGTGATCGCGCGCTTCACGCGACTCCACGTCGCGTTCGGGCTGTAGATCTTGACGACGTTGGCGGTGTACCGCTGCGCTTCTCGTGCGGCGGCGTTCCCCAGTGCGCGGTTCGTCGCCGTCCGCGCTCCGGCGGGGCCCACGATGATCGCCACTTTGGGTCCGGCAGCGGCGGCTGCCGGGGCCGGAGTGGCTATGTACGATCCGACAGCGAGAAGAGCGATCAGGGCGGCGACCCATGCCGCCCGGACAAGCGATCGACGAGACGCCCTCTGGGCGACTTTGAACAAGAACAACTGGAGTACGTCCTTTCTACCGGAACACCGCACGGAGATGCGGCGACGGAGTCATGGACCGCTCAGGTAGTGGGGCCCCAGGGTGGTCGGATCGCAGCCGATTACCGGCGAAGGCATGCACGTACCGGGGATCCGAACCGGGCCCCGCACCCGTGAGAACGCCCGCGGATGCGGCGGTCACGCCTTGAACACGTCCGACCAGCAGCCCGCAGGCCGACTGAGCGGCGATCTTGAGTTGATCCTCTGTGCCGTGCTTGTCAGACAAGCCGAGCGAAGCGCATGTCCGGTGGTGGTGACGGCCGGATCCCGTCCGCCACTACCGTCCAGACGCCCGCGGACCATACCTCACAACCGGAGGAAGCTGCCGAAAATGGGGCATTCTGCCCCGACCCCCCAGCCCCGCCGGCCGCGCACGGCGATCACGCCCTCTTCGCGACGATCGGCCCCGGCCGGCGGGGCGCTCCCTCGGTTGGGTTCGTCCTGCAAAGCGCCGTCGGGTCGCGGCAGCTGCCCACCTCAGGATACGCGCGGGTGTCCACCTGCTCCCTGGCCAGCTCCGCAATAGGCGCCCTCGCGGTTGCAGTGACGGGTGGAACGCCGTCATCGCCCAGCCGCCCGGACAGGCCTCGCGGGCCAGCCTGCCACGGACCGGCAAGCGATCAGTTGCGCCGGTCAGATCGTCCGAGGTCGATCCCGTCCCGCGATCGTCGGCGCCCGGTAGGCGGGGAAGTAGCCACCGTCCACAATCTCGTCACCCCGCAGGGCTGCGAGCCGGGCTTCGCTGAGCTCGCGATACGTGGGGCCATCGATGATCCAGCGGCCTGTGTGAAATGCATGACGACGCGGCGAGAACCGGCTCTTGAACCAGAAGAGGGAGTCGTTACGGCTGCCTCGGCCCCCCCCGAGATGGAGGACTTTGTTGCCACGCCCCTCCGCCCAGGTCACGGCGTCGTCGATCAGGACCTTCGTCGGCGACAGGGCGTTGGCCGCCAGGTCCGAGCCAGCGAGATACCACTGGGCGATCCCGTTGAAGTCCGTGAACAGGGCGGCGGCGATGATGTTCCCTCTGTGCCGCACCACCAACAGGTGGACGTGGTCTCCTACCTCGGCCCGCAGCCGGCGGAAGTCAGCTTCGTCGAAGAAGTAGAACTCCGCAGCACCATTTCGGATCATCGTCTCGCGGTAGAGCCGAGCGAACGCTGGCAACTCTGACCAACCGCTGCTGTATTCGGTCGTGACACCTTTGCGTCGCATCGACGCGATCCTGAGGCGCAGGTCAGGAGCGTAGGCGGCCCGTGCCGCATCCACCCCCGCGCTGAGGTCGATCGAGATCGTCGTGCCGGCCTCGACGACCCCGGGCCCGCCGATGCCAGCCGGTGCACTTGCCCCGGACAGAAGCGCGGCGTTGCCGAGGAGCGGGTGGAACCGGGTGAACGCGGAGACGACTCGTTGCTGACGCCATACGTCGATGATCTCGGCCCATGCCTGCGTCAGGAACGGATCGCCGGGGTTGCAGCCCCACGCGACCGGGCCGGGGTATCCATATACGGAGGTGACGTCCGCCACCTCGTGCGCCGACGCCACGGCGGCCACGACGGGGCGAAGGAGGTACGGCCAGGCGAACCCACGGCGGCGATCACCGACGACCGCAAGGTACGGGTCCCCGTGCTTGGCACCCGCATAGCGATGGAAATCGGCGGTGTGGAACACGTCGCACTGGGCGGACTCGAGCCACCGGTCCCAGGCGTCCTCGCCAGGGCCGAGCAGCGCAACCGAGGGTCGCCTGTCGCGGAGCCGCCGAGAGTCCATGACGCAGGTCACCAGTGTTCACGCCAAGAGCCGGACGACACGCGGGCCCGGCCCCCCTCCAGCGGGCCCAACAGCCCCTGTTGGAGAGTGACTGGTCGATCATGATAGGCGTGAAAGGGCCGGCGTCGTCATGCGAGGTGGGCAATGCTGCGCCAGATCGCATCAGTGGTTGCACGGCAAGGGTGGGTCCGGAAGACCGCTCTGAGCACTCCCGGGGTTCGAGGCCTGGCATGGCGGTTCGTGGCCGGAGAGGACCTCGACGCGGGCCTGGCGGTAGTGCGACGGCTCAACGCGCAGGGGATCGCCGGAACCCTCAACTACGTCGGGACGCACGTCCGGGCCGCACCCGAGGCCGGGGCTGCGGCCGACGCAGCGATCGACGCACTCAGGCGGATCCACGCGGAGGGACTCCGTTCGCACGTCTCGGTCAAGCTGACCCAGATCGGGCTCGACGTCGATCCCCGTCTGTGCGAGGACCAGCTGCGTCGCCTCCTCGACTGTGCCCGCGAGCTCGGGAACTTCGTCCGGATCGACATGGAGGAATCCGAGTACGTCGACCGGACGATCAATCTCTTCGAGACGATGCGGCAGGCCTACGGATCACAGACCGTCGGTCTTGCCTTCCAGTCGTATCTGCGGCGTCGCAGGCCCCTGCTCGAGCGGCTGATCGCAGGAGACACGCGGATCAGGCTGGTGAAGGGTGGCTACTGGGAGTCTCCCGACATCGTCTTCCGGCGGAAGGCCGACGTGGACGTGGCGTTTCTCGAGGACATTGAACTGGTGCTCGCGCGAGCACGGGAGCCGGCCATCGCGACCCACGACATCACGGCGATCGATCACGCGCGCAGGATTGCGCAGGGCCTCGGGCTCGAGCGACAGGACTTCGAGTTCCAGCTGCTGTACGGCGTGCGGCCGGACCTCCAGGACATGCTGGCCAGGGACGGGTTCCGGGTGCGCTGCTATGTTCCCTACGGCAACGGCTGGTATGAGTACGTTCTCGGCTGCCTGCGCCGTGTTGCCGGCGGCGGGATCCGACGCCGGATCCCCCGGCTTGACCTGTCCGGGCGTGGTTCGCGGCCGCTGCCGTCCGAGCGCCAGCATCACCGCACGTCGGCCGTCGGGCCTCCGACTCTCCGGGGCGGCGCTGGTCGGACGAGACGTTCGTTCAGGCCGTCCCGTGCGCTCAAGCGTTGCGTGGACGTGGCCGGGGCGATCATGATGCTGGTGCTTCTGTCGCCAGTGATCGCATGGGTGGCCGTCGCGATTGCGGCAATGGACGGGCTGCCCGTGATCTTCTCGCAGACGCGGCCCGGGCTCGGCGGGGCGCCGTTCTCAATCCTCAAGTTCCGGACGATGCGTCCGCCTCGTCCAGGCGAGGTCTGGTACCTGACGGATGAGGAACGGGTCACGCGGCTGGGGCGCATTCTCCGTGCCACCAGCCTCGACGAACTTCCCGAGCTATGGAACGTTGTGCGCGGCGACATGAGCCTTGTTGGCCCGCGCCCTCTCCTGCTGGAGTACATCAACACCTACACGCCCGCGGAGTGGCGGCGGCACGAGATGCGCCCCGGCATGACAGGCTGGGCGGCCGTGAACGGACGGAACGTCCTGCGCTTCCACGATCGTCTCGCTCTCGATGTCTGGTACGTCGACCACTGGAGCCTCTGGCTCGATCTGCGCATCCTGGCTCGGACGGTTTGCCAGGTCGTCCGCCGGACGAATGCCGCCGCGACGGAGGACCTCGCCCTTGGTTTCCCTCTCCCAGGCCTCGAGGTGCCGGCAGGGCTCGAACCCGACCCCGACGTTCCCCCGCGGCTGCGGCTCGGGGCGAGCCACTCACACCCCACTCGATGACCGCCGGCTCACGCGCGCAACCGCCGCCAGGATCACTTACCCGGATGTCCGCGGGCACCGAGTCGGTGCGACCCGACAGAGACCTCGGCGATCAGCGCGTCCGCTACTCGCTGGACGTCATCGTCGGCCAGGAGGGACGAGAACGGGAGGGCGAGCGTGGACGCGGCCACGCTCTCGGTAACCGGAAAGTCGCCCGGCGCAAACCCGAACCTCTCCCGATACAACGGCTGGAGATGGATGGGCGCAAAGTAGGGCCGCGTTGAAATGCCGCGCCTGGCCAGGCGTCCCACGAGGGCGTCCCGATCGATATCGGGGTCCAGTCGGACCACATAGACGAACCAGTCGACCTGCTCCCCCGATCCGGCCCGTGGGAGGATCACCCAGTCGCGACCCCCGAGGGCGCGCTCGTAGGCGACCACCACGCGAGCTCGCTCGCGCTGAAGTTCCTGGCGACGCTCGAGCTGCGCCACGCCGACGGCCGCCGACAGTTCGTCCAGCCGGTAGTTGTACCCGAGGCGGACGTGGCGCAGCCACGTCCCGTCCGGGTCGCGGCCCTGGTTGCGCAGGCTCCGCATCGTCTCGGCGAGCGCGTGGTCGTCGGTCACGACCACGCCGCCCTCCCCGGTCGTGATCTGCTTGTTCGGATAGAAGGCAAAGACAGCGGCGTCCCCGAAGCTCCCGAGCGGGCGGCCACCTACGCTTGAGCCCAGACCCTCGCACGCGTCCTCTATCAGGGCCCAGCCATGACGCCGCGCGATCGAGGCTATCGCGTCAATCCGACAGGGTCGGCCGAAGACATGGACCGGGAGGACCGCCCTCGTTCGGCCTGATGCGGCGGTCTCCAGGAGGTCCGGATCGATCCCGAGGCCGTCCTCCTCTATGTCCACGAAGCGGGGTACCGCCCGCTCGTACAGGAGGCAGTTCGCGGATGCCACGAAGCTGAACGGAGTGGTGATGACCTCATCGCTCTCACCGATATCCAGGGCTCGGACCGCAAGGTGGAGTCCGGCCGTGCCGCTCGAGCACGCCACTCCCTCACTGCGGCCGGCCAGTGCCGCGATCCCTCCCTCGAAGCGGAGCGCGAAGTCTCCCATGGCCAGAACGTCGCTGGAAAGCACCTGCGTCACGAGTTCCAGCTCGCGCCTGCCGATGTTCGGCCTGGCCAGCGGAATGGATCGATCGGTGACGCGTGCCGTCGCGGACATCGGAGCGTCCTCCACGGGTGGTGACCAGCGAAGCCTACATCGCCACCCCGTGACAGGATCGTGCTGGTTGGCATGGCTGTACAGGGCGGTGCGACCCGCCAGAGCGGATACGGGATCAGCTGCCCCGATCGCGATCCCCGGTCCCGCGTGACTCCCGAACTCCTGCCGAGCAGGCCCGGGTTCGCGCCGCGACCGATCCGCCGGAAGGCCCGCGCCTGTTCGTCTACGCCGCCGTGCCCCCCGGTTCCGGCGCGTGCACCTCGACGCTTCCCAGGCCGCGCTTCGAGAGCTCGTCGCGCAGCTGGTCGGGGGTCCCGGCCAGGATCGGGAACGTGCCGTAGTGGATGGGCATGACGTCCGTCACGTCGAGCAGCTCGACCGCCAGCGCGGCCGCACGGGGGTCCATGGTGTAGTGGCCGCCGATCGGCAGCAGCGCGAGGTCGGGATGCCAGAGCTCGCCGACCAGGCGCATGTCGCCGAAGACGTCGGTGTCGCCGGCGTGGTAGACGCGGTACCCGTTCTCGAGCTCCACCACGAAGCCGGCCGGGTCGCCCAGGTACATGGGGGCCTCGAGCTGGGCGTTCCAGTCGCCCGCGGAGTGGACGGCGGTCACCATGGTCACCTTCAGCCCGGCCGCCTCGACCGTGCCGCCCTTGTTCATGCCGGTGATGGCGTCGTGGCCGCCGGGCAGCCGGCGGGCCAGCCACAGGCTCATCTCGTGGATGCAGGGCCACGCGGGGCGGGTCCGGCTGGCGATCGCCACGGCGTCGCCCGTGTGGTCGCTGTGGCCGTGCGTGACCAGCATCAGGTCGCACCGGTCGACGCTCGACGCCGGCCGCGGCGACTTCGGGTTCCCGAACCAGGGGTCGATCAGCACGCGCTTGCGGCCGGGCGTCTCGAGCTCGACACACGCGTGCCCGTACCAGCGGATCGTCGTCTCGCGATCGAGCGCCATCGCGCCACCTCCCGCATGTCGGTCGTCGCAGCGGGTGGACGGCGGTCCGCTGGACGGCGATGGGGCCGTCCGGGGACACCGTCGCGGCTGCTCCAGGTCGCCATCGTAGCGGGTCCGCGGCTACACTCCCGTGCGTGGCAGGGCTGGCGATCGGCGAGAGCCTCGCGTACATCAACTGGACCGTCCTGAGCGCGCTCGCGGTGGGCTCGTTCGCGGCCGTCGTGCTGCTGCGCCTGCGCACTGACGCGACGCGGGGGTTCCTGGGCTTCACCGCGTTCTGCTCGGCGGCCCTGGCGGCGCTCGCCCTCGTGGCCGACACGGCGCTTCCGGCGCCCTCCTCCACGCTGGCGATCGTGGCCGCTCCTGGGCTCGATCTGCCCCGGCGCGTGGCACTGGCGACGCTCGCGGTCCTGGCCCTGGTGTACGTGGTCGCGCTGGCGCGCAACCGACTGGCACCGGCGGTCGGGATCGCCGGGGTCCTTGCCGGCGTGGCCGCCCTGGCGCTGGCGGCGTACGGGTGGGCCGGCGGGCTCGTGCGCGGCGTGCCGCTGATGGTGCAGCTGGTGGCGCTGGCCGCGGCGCTGGGGGGCGTCCTGGCGGCAATGATCCTGGGCCACTGGTACCTGGTGACGCCGCGCCTCTCGGAGCGGCCGCTGGTGCTGCTGGCCCGGGCCCTGACCTGGGTCGTGGGCGCGCAGCTGGCGCTGTTCGTGGCCTGGATGGCGACCGGCGCGGGCGATGGGCTGGCGCCGTTCGAGCCGCTGGTCGGGTCGTGGGCGCTGTTCGTCTGGCTGCGGCTGCTGATCGGGCTGATATTCCCCGTGGCGGTCACCTGGGGCGCGCTGCAGACGGCGCGGACGCGATCGATGGAGTCGGCGACGGGGCTGCTGTACATCGACGTGGGGGCGGTGGCGGCCGGGACGATCCTGGCCGCGGGGCTCTACTTCGGGGCGGGGCTGCTGGTGTGATGATGAGCGGCGCGGCGCGGCTCGCCGGCGCGATGCGGCGCGACCGCGCGGCGCGGGCGGCAGGGACGGCGGCATGAGGGTCCACGTGCGGCTGTTTGCCCGGCAGCGGGAGCTCGCGAAGGCGTCGCGGGTCGACCTGGAGCTGCCCGACGGCGCGACGGTCGACCAGGCGTGGACGGCGCTGGCGAGCATCTACCCCGAGCTGGCGTCGAGCTGGCCGTACGTGCGGTTCGCGCGGAACGGGGTCTACACAGACGAGGACGAGCCGCTGGCCGACGGCGACGAGCTGGCCTGCATTCCGCCGGTGGCGGGCGGGGCAGGGGAGGAGACCGGCAGGGACAAGCCGGCCGCGAGCGGCACCCCTGCCGGGGCCGGCTCGGTGGCCGGCGAGGGCCAGGTGCGATCGATCGCCCTCACGCCCGACCCGATCGACGACGTCACGCTCGACCGGCTGCGTGCCGCGGTGGCATCCCCTGCCGACGGTGCCGTGGTGACCTTCGAGGGCCGCACCCGCGAGACGCCGGGTACCCCGGCACCAGGCGAGGAGGCGGAGGCCGCGCGGCACGCCGGGGCGAGCGTGCACGCCCTCGCGTACGAGGCGTACGAGGAGATGGCGCTGGCCGTGCTGGAGACGATCGCCGACGAGATCGAGGTGCGCTTCGGCGTGCGCCGGGTCGGGATCGTGCACCGGACCGGGCTCGTCCCACTGGGAGAGGCGAGCGTCGCGGTCGTGGTCGCCTCTCCGCACCGGGCGGCGGCGTTCGATGCGTGCCGGTACGCGATCGACGAGCTGAAGGGCCGGGCGCCGATCTGGAAGGCCGAGCAGTTCGAGGACGGCAGCGTGTGGATCGGGGAGCCGGCGCGATCGTCGACCCATGGGGAACAGTCGCGATCGTCGGCCCAGGGGGAGCCATCGCGAGAGCCGCAGGAGGAACCGCAAGGGGAGCCGTAGCGGCCGCCGGGAATGGCAGGCATCCATCTGCTGTGCTGACTCGGGCCGCCACGGGCGAGGGCCGCCACGGGCGAGGGCCGCGGCGCCCGGCGTGCCCAGCCTGGCCAGATTCCCGCCGGGCGCAGACGCGGCCACGTGGCGGGCTGCTCGCGGCACGGGCACGCGCCTGTCCGCCTGTCGAGCGGACGCAGCGGTTCAGGGCGGCGCCGCACCGGGGGTCATGGAGGCAGGCGATCGCCGATTCCCGTGCATGGCCTTGCGTGCCCGACGATACTGGGCGGGCGTTCCCCGATTCGAGGTGACCGGACCTGGCCAGACCCAATTTCCGCGTGATGGCATCCCGGAGGCTGTCGGAGGAACGTGAGCTGCCGTGGGTCTTCTCGAGGCTGTTCGTCGATGATCCCGTCCCGCGCCCCGTGGGGCCGGGTCCCGGCGGACCGGAGCAGTCGGACGGGGACATCGACCCGGTGCCGCTGGCGCTGGAGGGACCGCTGCGGCCAGCGGCAAAGGGTGGAGGCATGACCAGCAGACGCCTGCGCCGCCGCCTCACGCGGCTGATCGCCGTCCAGCTCGACTCCCAGCAGGCGTGCCTGGGAATCGCGCTGTACTTCGACCGTCGGGGCCTGGGCGGGTGGGCGAACGTCTTCCGCGATCGGTCGGCCGAGAACGGGCGCCGCGCCGCTCGAGTCACGGCATTTCTGACCGCGAACGCCGTCGATTTCGACCTGCCCGGGGTAGCCGCGGTCCCGACCCGGTACAAGTCGCCCGTGCGAGCGGTTGCGGTTGCCCTCGACCGCGAGTTCCGCGTGACGCGCCGGATGAACGCTGCGGCGGACGCGGCCATGGCAGGGCGTGACCACTCGGCGCTGCAGCTCCTCCAGGGGCTCCTCGAGCAGCAGATCGAGCGCGAGCGGGGGCTGCGACAGCTGCTGGCCGTGATCGCCAGCGGGGTCAACCTGTTCCAGGCGGAGTCGCTCCTCGACCACCTGGCCTGAGGACCACCTGGCCTGAGCGGGGTCAGCGCTTCAGTCGCTCCTCGTGCGGGCCGTGCACGAGGATGTCGACCGCCTCCCGGTCGCCAAGGCCGGCAACCACCACGCGGTTGCGTCCGGTTGCCTTGGCCCGGTACAGCGCCGCGTCGGCGGCATGCAGCAGCACGTCCCCGCTCGCCCCGTGGTCGGGGAAGGCGGCCACGCCGAACGACATGGTGATCGGCGGCAACAGCGCGCCCAGCGGCTCCAGCCGTTGCGTCTGCAGGCCCTGCCGCATGGCCTCCGCGCGCCGGCGCGTGTCCTCCAGCGACGCCTTGGGGAGGATCGCCACGAACTCCTCGCCACCGAACCGGCAGGCGACGTCCTCGCCTCGCACCGCCCCCTGGAGGAACCGGCCCACCAGCTGGAGCACCACGTCGCCGGCGGCGTGGCCGTGGGCATCGTTGAAGTCCTTGAGGTGGTCCAGGTCGGACATGATGAGGCCGAGCCCGTAGCCCTCGCGGACGGCGCGGCGGAGCTCGCGGTCGAGCGACTCCTCCATGTAGCGCCGGTTGAACAGCCCGGTGAGCGGATCGCGCGACGACTGCTCCTGGAGGGTGCTGCGCACACGGATGTTCGCCATGGCCAGAGACAGCTGCTCGCCGAGGGCAAGGGCCAGCTCCTGGCGGCGGGCCAGGAGACCGCTGCGGCGGCGCTGCCGGACCTGCCCGCGCACCTGCAGGTGAAGAACACCGAACGTGTCGCCCTGCGCGGCCAGTGGCACGCACAGGAGGCCGACGCCGGTCGGCTCATCGACGTGCCGGCAACGCGGCTCGCCGGTATCGAAGTCCACCCGGTGCAGGCGACCGCGCCGCAGTCCCCAGCAATCGGCGGGCGCGAACACGTGCTGCGTGGGAGGCGGATCGCCCCATGACACGATGGCCACGGCGGCGCTGCGTGTGAGCGTGAGCTCGTACACCCCGCCGGCGTCTCCGTCGAACAGCGCGGGGACCGTGCGCGTCACGACCGCGCAGAGCTCCTCGGTGGTCTGGCAGGCCTGCAGCATCCCCGCGGCCTCGGCGAGCAGTGCCGTTTCGCGGACCGCCTGCTCCAGTGCCCTGACCCGGCGGCGGAGCCTGTCGCGGTCGCGCCGCTGTGACCGCAACGCAGACCTCCCTCCACACGCCCCTACCGGGCGGATCGTAGCATCACGGCCCGGGCGTGCGACACCTCACTGGGGCGATTGGCGCGTTCATCGGTGCGGCCCCGCACCAGGATCCTCGATTGGCCACCGCACCCGGGCCGCCGTGCCCGCACCCCGGAGGCGCCACCGGGGCAGGGCATCGGATCCCCACCGGGTGGAGCCACGCCCGTATCATGCCCGCGTGATGCCAGGGGTGGAGGGCGATCTCGCCGCTGCGGCGGAGAGCCTGCTTGGGCTGGCGGACGACCTCGCGGACCGCCTCGCACGGGCCGCGAGGTCGCGGACGAGCCTCGCGTGCCAGCATGCCATGCTGCGCGCCATCGGCGCCTCCGGGCTCGCGCCGAACGGCCGGCCCCTGGCGCACGAGGTGCTGCGCCGGTTCGTGGCCGCCGACCGACGGCAGCTTCGCACCGGTGTCGCGCTGCCGTTCGCGCTGGCCGCGCACGAGTACGACCTCGAGCCGCAGGAGCTCGCCCTCGAGGTTGCCGACGGGCACATCGACCTGGCTGCCGAGGCGGCGCTGCTCCGGGACCGATCGCGCTCGGGGCCCGCGCGCCTCCTCCTCGAGACATGGCTGTCCGCCGCCGACGAGAGGTTCGAGGCGAACCGGGTGGCCCGCGCGGAGCTCGGAAGCCTCTTCGGCGAGACACCGTCGCTGTGCGTCGCGGTCGAGGCCCGGCCCTTCGATGCGCGGGAAGCCGCGGCCGAAGCGGCGTCGCTGGTCGAGGCCGGCGCCGATCTCGTGCGGGTACGCGTCCCGCGCGACGGGGAGCTGCGCGACGACCTGGGGGGCACGGCGTCGGAGGACGAGTGGCCAGTGGGGCGCGATGCGCCGCCCCCTGCGGGCAGCCAGAGGGGACTCGCGCTGCTGAGGGACGCGCTCGACGAGGCCGGCGCCCGGAACGGCCGCTACGCCCGGCTGGCCGCCCGTCGCGTGGGCCTGGCTGCGCCGGAGCTGGCCGTCGTCGCCGGTTTCGAGCGCATCGATGCCGTCTTTGCGGATCCAATGAACGCGATCGTCGAGATCGGTGTGGATCCGGACCGCGCGCTCGTCGACCACGCGATCGCGGACGCGCTGCTCGTCCGGTCCGGCGCCCGTCTCGTACTCAGCGCCGGCCCCCTCGTGGCGGCGGGACGGCCGCAGTCGGCGACCGACCCGGTGCTTGCGTCCGGCCGCGCGCTCGCCCTGCAGGCGCTCAGTCGGGCGTTCGCGCTGCGAAATGGGCTCGACGCCGACCGGGTGGACCTGGGCGCTCTCCCCGCCTTCGTGGTGGGCCGCGATCCTGCGGTCCGTTCCCTGGTCGAGGTGGGTCTTCGCGCCATGCTGTTCCCGGGACACCGCCTCGTGGTCGACGACCAGGCCGCGGAGGCGTGTGGGCCCGCGCTCCCCGCACTGCTCGCGACATGGGTCTCGGCCGGGGCGCCGATCGGCATGGTGGTGCTCCCCGGGAGCGTCAGGCCGATCGCGCAGCTGCACGAGGGGCTGCGCGCAGCCGTCCTCGCGTCCCGTGCGCTCTCGGGCGCGCACGAGATCGGTCCGCTGCGGGGCGTGGCGCTGGAGATCGCCTCGGCCGTCCTGGCGGCGGCCATGGAGATGCTGCGCCTGGTCGACCGCTCGGGCCTGGCGGTGGCCGTGGGCCGGGACGGGTGGCTGGGCGCGGAGGGCCTCGAGCCGGTCGGACCGGGCGATGTCGCCAGTGCCTGGGCGCGAAACGAACTGCAGCCGGCGGGTGAGCCGGGCGTGCCCGGGGATCGCCACGGAGCGGTGATAGGCTAGCGGCCGTGGACGATCGAACGTACCGAGGCGCGCCGGCCGGTGGCGCCTCCGATGGAGGTCCCGATCCGGTCGACCGGGCGACGGCGGGCCCGGGCGCGACGCTCGACTCGGGCGCCGCCTGGGGTGTTGGCTGGTACGGGACGGCGCGCGTTCGTGGTCCCGCGTTCCCGTGGGCGGGCGCCATCCTGGTGCTGCTCGGGGTCGCGTTCCTGCTCCACCAGCTCGACCCGCTCCTCGACGCCTGGGGGCTGGTCACGTTCGCGCTCGGCGTGGCACTGGTGGTCGCCTGGGCGATGGGCCGGTCCCGGATCGCGCTCTGGCCGGGCGTCATCCTGCTCGGCTACGGCGCGGCGGTCCTGCTGCTGAGGCTCGGCGTGCTGTCGGGGCGCGGCTGGACGACGCTCGGCATCGGTATCGGGTTCCTGGCCGGCTGGCTGGTCTCGTGGGTCCGGGGCGGGACCAGCACGTGGCCGCTGTTGATCGCCGGCCTCTTCGTGCTGGTGGGCGCGGGCCAGCTCGTCGCCCAGCTTCCCGAGCTGCAGGGCCTGGACCGGTACGTGGCGCCGGTCATCGTGATCGGGCTCGGCGCGCTGCTCATCGTCTCGGGGATGCGGCGTCGCCCGCTGAGCGGGTGACCGTTCGGGCCGGCGGGACAACAGGGGCCGGCGGGCGGGTCGACAGCCCGGGCGGACAGCGGTCAGCCGCCGCGTCTCAGCCCGCCACTGCCGCGTCGACCGCGGCACGCATCCCGGCCGCGATCTCGCGGACCTGCTCGTCGGCGACCACGAACGGCGGGCCGACCATGATGACGTCACCGTCGACGCCGTTCGCGTTGCCCGTTCCCGAGTAGAACATCAGGCCCCGGTCCCGCCCGGCGGCGAGCGTGCGCTCGGTGACCTGCCGGGACCGGGGGAACGGTGCCCGCGTTTCGCGATCGGCCACCAGCTCCACGGCGGCCATCAGGCCGGTCCCGCGCATCTCGCCGGCGTTGGGGTGGCCGGCGAACGCCTCGCGCAGCTCCGCCAGCAGCAGCTCGCCCTTCCTCGCGCTGGCGGCGACGAGCTCCTCGGCGCGCAGGATCCGCAGCACCTCGCGGGCCACCGCGGCGCCCACCACGGAGTGCGAGTAGGTGAACCCGTGGACGAAGACGCCCTTGCGCTGGATCGCCTCGTAGACGGAACGGTCGGCGGCCGCGAAGCCGAACGGCCAGTACCCGCCGGTCGCGCCCTTGGCGGCGACCAGGATGTCGGGGCGGACGCCGAACCGCTCCATCGCGAACCAGCGCCCGGTGCGCCCGAAGCCCGTCATGACCTCGTCGGCGATCAGCAGCACCCCGTACCGCCGGCAGACCTCCGCGATCGCGGGCCAGTACCCCGGTGGCGGCGCGACCGCGCCGAGCGTGGCGCCCACGATCGGCTCGGCGACGAACGCGCAGACGCTGGTCGGCCCCGCGGTGGCGATCACCCGGTCCAGCTCGGCCGCGGCGTCCTCCGCGCTCCCCAGCGCGTGCGCGTCGGGCTCGCCGGCGCGATACGGGTAAGCCGCGCTGACGTGCCGGAACCGGCCGAGCCACCCCTCGTAGGGCCGGCGCAGCGGCTGGCGGCCGGACAGGTCGAGCGCCCCGAGGGTGTTGCCGTGGTAGCTGCCCCAGCGGCCGATCACGATCTGCCGCTCGGGCTCGCCTCGTGCGACGTGGTAGGCGCGGGCCATCTTGAGCGCGCTCTCGATCGCCTCCGACCCGCCGCTGACCGGGTAGATTGCCGGCTCGTCGAGCGGCAGGAGCGGCCCGACCTCGGCCGCGTACGCTTCGAGCGGCTCGCTGGTGAACGCCGACCCGTGCGCGTAGGCGATCCGCGAGGCCTGGTCGGCCATCACGCGCGCCACCGACTCGCGTCCGTGGCCGACGTTCACGACGATG
>JAJYNP010000225.1 GCA_021786265.1 Chloroflexota bacterium | reverse complement strand
GTACGCGGTGCGGGACCTGCGCGAGCGGCTGCGGCCCTGAACGGGCGCGTATCATCGCCGCCGTGCCGCAGACCGACGCCGACCCGGCCCAGCTCCGCGTCGTGGATGCAACCGGCTGGGACCCCGGGCGCTGGGACGCGCTGGCCGCCCGCAGCCCGAGGGGCGAGGTCTTCCAGTCCCATGCCTGGGGCGCCAGCAAGGCCCGGCTGGGGTGGCGGCCGCTCCGGGTGGTCATCGAGCACGGACCGGAGCGCGTGGCGGTCGCGTCGCTCCAGGAACGTCCGCTCGCGCCGGTGCTTCCCGGCCCGCTGGGGCGTCTCACCTACCTCTACGCACCGCGGGGCCCGGTCCTGCTGACGGACGGCCCGGAGGCGGCCCGGATGGCGCTGCAGGGACTGCGCCGCGTGGCCCGCGCCCGCCGGGCGGCCGTGCTCACGGTGGACCCCGCGTGGGAGGAGGGTGGAGCGGAGGCCTCGGCACTCCCCACCGAGGGCTTCCGTCCATCGCCGCGCGAGGTCCAGGTGTCGCGGACCGCCATGCTGGTCCCGATCCGCGAGACGGAGGAAGCGCAGCACGAGCTGCTCGGCGACAGCACCGCGCGAAACATCAACAAGGCGCGCCGTGCCGGCGTCACGGTCGAGCGCGCGGACCTCGGCGGGGCACCGGGACGAGACGAGGCGCTGGCCGCCTTCTGGGACATGTTCGAGGCGACCGGGCGCCGGGAGGGGTTCATCGTCCGGGACCGCGCGTATCAGCTCGACCAGTGGGGCGCCCTCGGCGAGGCCGGCCTGGCGAGCCTCTGGTTCGCCGGTGTGTCGGGGCAGCGCCTCAACGGGGTCGTGCTCCTGCACTGCGGCCGCCGGCTGGTATCGCACGTTGCGGGGTCGCCCGACGGGGCCGACCTGCGGGGGACCAGGGCCAACCACCTGCTGCAGTGGGAGATCCTTCGCTGGGGGGCCGCCAACGGGTTCACCGTGTACGACCTCGGCGGTGTCGACACGCGGGACGCTCCCGGCCTGCCGGCCGATCGCGCCCACCCGCTGTGGAACCTCTACGAGTTCAAGCGTGGCCTCGGGGCCCGCGGGGTCGTCTTCGTCCGCGCCCACGATCATGCGAACCGCCCGTTGCTGGGCGCCGGGTGGAACCTGGTCCGTCGCGTTCGCTGAGCCGCGGTGGGCCGCAACTGCCGCGGGCTGCCGAACGCGCTGCGGTTCGCTGAGCGCCGCGGTGGGCCGGGAGCCCGGCCGGTGGGCCCGCAGTCGAGCGGTATGATGGGCCCCCATGTCGATCGAGCCAGCCAGCGCCCCCTCCCGCCCCGGCCGCCGGGGCGGCGCCCGGGAAGGTCTCGACGCCAGCCCGGCGCCGACCCCCGTGGACCTCGACGCGTCCGTGCGCCAGCTGGTCGCCGAGGTCCAGGAGCACCATCCCACGGCCGACCTGTCCGGCGTCGAACGTGCCTACCGGTTCGCGGTCGAGGCGCACGCGGACCAGAAGCGGGCGAGCGGCGAGGCGTACGTCACCCACCCGATCGCCGCCGCACAGACGCTCGCCGAGCTCGGGCTCGACCCGGTCGCGATCCAGGCGGCGCTCCTCCACGACATCCCGGAGGACACGGAGTACTCGCTGGAGGACGTCGAGGAGCGCTTCGGGCCGGAGGTGGCGCGGCTCGTGGACGGCGTCACCAAGCTGTCGAAGTTCAGCGCGCACAGCCACGAGGAGCGCCAGGCCGAGAACATCCGGAAGATGTTCCTGGCCATGGCCGAGGACGTGCGCGTCGTCCTCATCAAGCTGGCCGATCGGCTGCACAACATGCGCACGATCGCGGGTCTCCCGCCGGAGAAGCAGCAGCGCATCGCCCGCCAGACACTCGAGATCTACGCGCCGCTGGCCGAGCGGCTCGGGATCTGGCAGATGAAGTGGGAGCTCGAGGATCTCTCGTTCAAGGTGCTCGAGCCGGTGGCGTTCCGCTCGCTCGCCCAGCAGCTGGAGACGCGCCGGGCCGCCCGCGAGACCTACGTCGACCGCGCCGTGGCCGAGCTGGAGGAGGCGCTCGTGGCCAGCGGCATCGAGGCCAACCTCTCCGGCCGCCCCAAGCACCTGTACAGCATCCACCGCAAGATGCAGCGCAAGTCGGCCAACTTCGACGAGGTCTACGACGTCTACGCCATCCGCGTCCTGGTCGACGAGGTCAAGGACTGCTACGCGGCCCTCGGCGTGGTGCACTCCCTCTGGCGCCCGATCCCCGGCCAGTTCGACGACTACATCGCGATGCCCAAGGCCAACGGCTACCAGAGCCTCCACACCGCCGTCATTGCCCTGGAGGGGCACCCGCTGGAGGTCCAGATCCGGACGCACCAGATGCACCGCATCGCCGAGGTCGGGATCGCGGCGCACTGGCGGTACAAGGAGGGCTCGAAGTCCGACCGGGACTACGACGCGAAGCTGGCCTGGATCCGGCAGCTCATGGAGTGGCAGCGCGAGGTCGCCGACGCCACCGAGTTCGTCGAGGGGCTCAAGCTCGACGTCTTCCAGGACCAGGTCTTCGTGTTCACCCCGAAGGGCGAGGTGAAGGACCTGCCGGCGGGCTCCACGCCGCTCGACTTCGCGTACCGGATCCACACCGACATCGGCCATCGCTGCATCGGCGCCAAGGTCAACAACCGGCTCGTGCCCCTCGACTACAAGCTGCGCAATGGCGACATCGTGGAGATCGTCACCACCAAGGCCGCGCACGGCCCCTCGCGGGACTGGCTGTCGATCGTCCGCACCACCCACGCGCGGGAGAAGATCCGCCAGTGGTTCAAGCGCCAGCAGCGCGAGGAGAACATCGCGCACGGGCGGGAGTCACTGGATCGCGAGCTGCGCAGGCTGGCCCGCACGTCGCTGGAGCGTGTCGGATCCGAGCGCGTCTCCGAGATGGCGGAGCTCTACAAGTTCCCGACGGTCGACGACTTCCTGGCGGCGGTGGGCTACGGCGCGGTGAGCGCGCAGCAGGCCGTGATCCGGATGGGCGTGGTGGACGACTCGAACGAGACCGTCCTGCCGCAGGTGGCACCCCCGGCACCCCCGGCGCAGGCGGGCGGGGTGCGGGTGAAGGGCGTGGGCGACCTGCTGGTGCGGTTCGCCGCGTGCTGCCACCCCATCCCGGGCGACCCCATCATCGGGTTCATCACGCGGGGCAAGGGGGTCACGGTCCACCTGCGCGAGTGCGTGACGATCCTGCACGAGAAGGACGTGGAGCGGCTGATCGAGGTGGAGTGGGAAGGGGCCGCGGAGCGGACCTACCCGATCGCCATCCGCCTGGACGCCTACGATCGGACCGGGCTCCTCTCCGACATCACCAACGTGGTGGCCGAGCAGAAGGTCAACATCCTGGCCGCGCACGTCGAGACGCACGCCGACCGCACCGCCACGGTGAACGCCACGCTGCAGGTGGCATCGGTCGCGCAGCTCGCCCGGGTCCTGTCGCGCCTCGAGCAGGTCAAGGACGTCTTCTCGGTCCAGCGCGCGCTGACCTGACGGGGCGCGCGTGTCCGCCCTGCCGGGCGGAGCCGCACGCGCGCCGGCGGCCGGGTGAGCGCTGCCATCG
>JAJYNP010000044.1:1271-3591 GCA_021786265.1 Chloroflexota bacterium | reverse complement strand
GGCGACCCACTGAGCTTCCACGATGTCCGACGCCGGCATCGTCGAGGTGCCGATCGCTCGCACCTTGCCGCTGCGGACGAGGTCCGTCAGTGCCGACAGCGTCTCTTCGACGTCCGTGTCGGGATCGGGCCGTTGGATCTGGTACACGTCGATGTGGTCGGTCTGCAGCCGGCGCAGTGAGTTCTCGATCGCGGTCATGATCCACCGCCGGGACGCGCCCTGCTGGTTAGGGTCGGTGCCCATCGGGCGACTGACTTTCGTGGTGAGGACCACATGGTCACGGCGGCCCTTGAGGGCCCTGCCGACGATCTCTTCCGAGTCGCCATAGGCATCTGCGGTGTCGATGAGGTTGATCCCGGCGTCGAGTGCCTTGTGGATGACCCGGATCGAGTCCTCCGGGTCCGAGTTGCCGACCTGTGTGGCGAACATCAGCGCGCCGAGTCCGTACGGGGTGACCTTGATGCCGGTCCTGCCAAGCGTTCGGTACTGCATTGAATCTCCCGGCTTGCGTGCTCCGGTGGCGTATCCTTGTCCAACCGGAATGCTGTTCCGGAACTATACGGAAGAGCATTCCGTTACGCAAGAGGAGCGTGATGGGACCCACCGATGTCGACTCTGCGATCCAGTCGGCAGCGTTCAACCGAGACGCGACGCGCCGCCAGCGCTCTGACGCGAAACGCAACGTGGTCGCCTTGCTCGAGGCCGCAGAGTCAGTGTTCGCTCGCACGGGCGTGGACGCGCCGGCGAAGGAGATCACCGACCTCGCCGGCGTCGGCGTCGGGACGCTCTACCGGCACTTCCCCCGCCGTTCCGACCTGATCGTCGCCGTGCTCCAGCACGAGATCGACGCGTGCGCCAGCGCAGCGACGGCCCTCAGCGCGGAACATGCGCCGTGGGAAGCCCTCACCGCGTGGATCGGACGCTTCACCGAGCTCGTCGGCACCAAGCGCGGACTCGCCTCAGTGCTGCACTCGGGCGACCCGGCGTTCGAAGACCTCCCGCGCTACTTCATGGAACACCTCGAGCCGGCCCTCGACGGACTCCTCGGGGCGGCGAGAGCCAGCGGCCACGTCCGGGCGGACGTCACGGCGAAGGACGTCCTGCTCACCGTCGCGCTCATGTGTCAGCCCGTCCGCGGCGAGGACCCGCACTTCAACGAACACATGATCCGCGTCTTCACCGACGGGCTGCGCCAATCGTGACTGCGCGCGAGACGGCCCAGCTCGACCTGGACGAGCTGGCTGCGAGGCGGCTCGGTCATCGCCGTAGCGGGACGGGCCGGTCTACCCGAGGGCACCTGGAAGGCGGTAGTCCGGTGGCTCACCCCTCCGCCGGCCTGCCCCTCGCCGGCGTGCGTGCCTGGCCGGCGGAGAGACAAGTACGCGGGGCGACTATGGCGCCCCTTGCAGCAGGTACAGGATGACCAGGACCGCGAGCACGGCCACGATCAGGTACACCCAGAGCGAGCCCTGCGACCGGGCGACACGGCTGAGGGGTGCCATGTTCCCGCCGCCGCGGTTGACCGCCTGCCGGCTGCCGGGTGCCCCGGGCGCGGGCGCGGCCCGGAACGTGTTGGGGGCCCGCTGGTCCCGCAGGGTGTTGGGGCGGACCTCGCCGGGCCCGCTCTGCTGATCGGTCATTGGGATGCCTCTGCGCTGCCGGCCGGGGGTGGCCTGACGCCGCCAAGCCTGCCACCGGGAGCGAGGAATGCAAGAGGGCGACGGGCTGTTCGGGCGAGGTCTCCGCGACCACGCGATCCGCGGCTGAAGGTCCACCGCCACGACGATCCCGCGATCGCCATCGCCGGTGGCGGCTGCATGCATCGCGGGTAGAACGTGTGGGGCTGGATGCTCCTGCACGCCACGATATCGCGCGCGACCGACCGGCGCCCGAGGATCGTCGGTGGAGGGTTCGCGGGTGCGGCGCCTCAGCCGACGTACTCGGCGAGGTGCTGGCCGGTGAGGGTGCTCCGGGCGGCGACCAGGTCCGCGGGCAGGCCGGCAAAGACGACCCGCCCGCCATCGTGCCCCGCGCCGGGGCCGAGGTCGATGATCCAGTCGGCGTGCGCCATCACCGCGAGATCGTGCTCGATGACGATCACCGACTTGCCCGCGTCCACCAGCCGGTCGAGCAGCTGGAGCAGGTGCTCGACGTCCGCGAGATGCAGGCCCGAGGTCGGCTCGTCGAGCACGTAGATGCCACCGTCGGTGGCCATCTGGATGGCCAGCTTGAGCCGCTGCCGCTCGCCACCGGACAGCGTGGTGAGCGGCTGGCCGAGGCGCAGGTACCCCAGCCCGACATCGGCCATCCGGCTCAGAAT
>JAJYNP010000044.1:0-1261 GCA_021786265.1 Chloroflexota bacterium | reverse complement strand
ACCGTCATCGCGAGCACCTCGCTGATGTCCCGGCCGCCGAGCTTGTACTCCAGCACGCTGGCACCGAATCGCTTGCCCTCGCACTCCTCGCAGACCGTCTCCACGGTCTCCATGAATCCCAGCTCGGTGTAGATCACGCCGTTGCCGTTGCAGTTCGGACACGCGCCCTCGGAGTTCGCGCTGAAGAGCGCGGGCTTGACGCCGTTGGCCCTGGCAAATGCCGCCCGGATCGGGTCGGCCAGCCCGGTGTACGTCGCGGGGTTGCTGCGCCGCGAGCCTTTGATCGGTGCCTGGTCGATCGAGGCGACCCCCGCACCCTTCGGCATCGAGCCGTGGATCAGCGAGCTCTTGCCCGAACCGGCGACACCGGTCACCACGCACAGGACGCCGAGCGGGATGTCGACGTTCACGTCCCGCAGGTTGTGCTGGATCGCGTGGCGGATCTGCAGCGTGCCGACCGGCGTGCGGGTGCGCGGTTTGAGAGCGGCCCGATACCCGAGGTGGCGTCCGGTGAGCGTATCGCTGGCCCGCAGGCCCTCGACCGTCCCCTCGAAGCAGACCGTCCCCCCTTCGGCGCCCGCCCCTGGACCAAGGTCGACCACGTGATCGGCGATCTCGATGACCTCCGGCTCGTGCTCGATCACCAGCACGGTGTTGCCCTTGTCGCGGAGCGCTCGGAGCAGACGGTTCGTCCGCTGGACGTCATGGGGGTGGAGGCCCGTCGTGGGCTCGTCGAAGACGTAGGTGACGTCGGTCAGCGCAGACCCGATGTGGCGGATCATCCTGACCCGCTGCGCCTCGCCGCCGGAAAGCGTTCCCGACGAGCGGTCGAGCGAGAGGTAGCCGAGCCCGATCTCGACGAACGAATCGAGGGTGTGCAGCAGGGCACCGAGCAGTGGCGCCACCGACGGCTCGGCGAGGCCGCGGACCCATGCGGCCAGGTCGCTGACCTGCATGGCACAGGCGTCCGCGATGGTGATGCCCCGGATTCGCGACGAGCGGGCCGCCTCGCTCAGGCGCGTGCCGCCGCACTCGGGGCAGGCTGTGAACGTGACCGCCCGGTCCACGAACGCCCGGATGTGGGGCTGCAGCGACTCCTGGTCCTTCGACAGGAACGACCCCTGGATCCGCAGCACGAGCCCCTCGTAGGTCATGTTGATGCCCTCGATCTTCATCCGGACGGGCTCGTGGTAGAGGAGATCGTGGCGCTCCTGCTCGGTGTAGTCGCGGATCGGCCTCGTGGGGTCGACGAAACCGGAGG
>JAJYNP010000232.1 GCA_021786265.1 Chloroflexota bacterium | reverse complement strand
CTGGAGGAGGCCGGGACCAGCGCCCGGGAGCGCCCGGTGATCCGGCCCGCCATGCGGAGCGCGGTCGCCGCCGCCTGGGCCCCATCGAAGGTCGGGACGCTGACGACGTCCATCTCGAGCAGCTCGCCCATCATGCTGCCGTACTCGAAGAGCGCCTGGAAACGGCCGTGATCCTCGTACGGCTCCCCGCCGTACGCCGTCAGGAACTCCGAGCGGCCGTTGACCTCGTCGCACACCGCGGGGACGAAGTGCCGGTAGCAGCCGGCGCCCAGGAAGCTGAGCGCCTCGCTCGTGCCCGTGTTCCTGGCCAGGAGCGCGTCCACGTGCCGGCGCAGGTCGTGTTCCGAGGCGAGCGGCTCCGGCAGCCGCAGGGGCCGCTCCAGCCGCAGCGCCGGGGGGATGTCCGCGTAGAGCTCGTCCACGTCACGGACGCCGATGGTGCGCAGCATCGCGTCCCGCATCGCGGGGACGCTGCTGGGGATGTACGGGTGAACTGCGTTGCGCCCCGTGCTCATGCGGTCTCGCCCCCGTCGATGCTGATGCACTGGCCGGTGATGTACGCCGCCTCGTCGGATGCGAGGAACACGAACAGTGCGGCGATCTCGTCCGGGCGCGCGTGGCGTCCCATCGGGATCTGCCGGTTGACCGCCTCGAGCATCTCGGGCGTGCATTCCGACTGCTGCATGGGAGTCAGCACGTAGCCGGGGCACACGGCGTTCGAGCGGAGCCGCGGAGCGTGCTCCAGGGCGATGGTCTTCATCAGCCGGTGAGGTTGACCCCGATGACCCGCGCCCACTGCGCGGGCCCCGTCGTCCCAGAAGCGCTTCGCGGTGGCCAGGCCGATCCCGCTCGCGCCGCCCGCCACCACGAGGCGCTGCCGGACGTGCTCCGTTGCCACGGTCTCTCCCATGCGTTGCACCCTCCGATGCGGCTGCCCGTCCTCGGGCGGGGCGGATCGTGTGGGACGACGAGTAGTATCCCGGTTCCGGCCGGCTGAGTGTGCCGGGATTTCTTCTGTCTGCCGGGGCTCACGGCGGTTTCCGGCGCCGGCGGGGAGAGCGGAGGGACGCATGCCAGCCACGTCGGGCGGCCTCCTGGCGGGACGGATCGCGCTGGTGACCGGCGCAGCCTCCGGGATCGGTGCGGCGACGGCGATCCGGTTTGCGGCCGAGGGAGCGGCCGTGGGTCTGGCCGACCGCGACGAGGCGGGCTCGCGCGGGTCGTGGCGGCGGTCGTGGGTGCGGGAGGACGGGCGCTGTCCCTCCCGCTCGACCTGGTGCACCCCGATGCGCCGGCCCGGGCGGTCGATGCGGTGGTCGGGGCGTTCGGGGGGCTCGACGTGCTGGTGACCTCGGCCGGCGTCATCCGGCGCCACGCGGCGATCGATACGAGCGACGCGGGACGCAATGCCGGATGCGTGGGAGGATTCCGGGATGAGCGAGCGGACTCCCGCGCCCGACGATGGCCCGGATGACGCACGGCCCGACGACGATGCGGGGCCCGGCGACGACGAACGCTCCGACGAGCAGAACCCCACGCCCACCGGTGCCGGCCCCTCCGGCTCCCCCGGCGAGGAAGGCGGCGGGGAGGCAGCGCCCATGACCAGCGAGGAGCGGGCGGTCGCCGAGCTGCTGGAGCGCGAGACCGCGTACGGGCTGCTCCAGCGGGGCCACGCGTTGATGCGCCGGCGGCACTACGCGCAGGCGGCCGTCCTCCTCGAGCGGGCGGCCCGACTCGAACCGCGGCGCGGATCCATCATCGAGGCACTCGGGCGGGCCTGCTACAACAGCGGACAGCACGAGCGCGCCGCGGAGGTGTTCGGCGAACTGCTGGAGGTCGACCCGTCGCTGCCCTACGCGCACTTCGCGCTCGGCCAGAGCCTCAAGCGACTCGGCCGGACCGACGAGGCCCGCACCCACCTGCGGCTTGCGGTGGCACTCGCTCCCGACTCGCGCCTCTACCGGAACGCGCTCGCACGGCTGGAGGGCCCGCAGCCCCCCGCCGTGCTCTGAGCCGCTAGAGCTCGCCGCGGTCCGCCAGCCGCGCCAGCTGCAACAGCCCGACCAGCGACTTCGCGTCCTCGATCTCTCCCCGCTCCGCGGCGGCCACCGCGTCACGCCACGGCATCCGCACCAGCTCCAGCCGCTCGTCGGGCTCCGGGCCCACGTCATCGGGGGCCGGAGAGAGTTCCTGGGCCAGGTAGAGGTGCATGTGCTCGTCGGTGAAGCCCGGTGCCGTCCAGAACACGCCCAGGTGGCGCCAGCGTGCCGCCTGCGTGCCGGTCTCCTCGCCGAGTTCCCGGGCCGCGCACACCGCGGGGTCCTCGGGCGTGCCGTCCTCGTGCAGGTCCACCGTCCCCGCCGGAATCTCCAGCAGCGCTCCGCCGGTCGCATGCCTCCACTGGCGGACGAGCAGCACGTCGTCGCCGTCGATCGGGACGATCGCGACCGCGCCGGGGTGGAGCACCAGCTCGCGCTCGTGCTCCCCGCCACCGGAGTCGCGGACCGCATCGATGCGGAAGGTGAGGTAGTTCCCCTGGTAGACGACCCGTTTCGCGACGGTCGTCTCGCGCAGCCACGCGTCGCCGCCTCGTTCCCGCTCGTGCGTCATGGCCCCGTAGTATAGGTTCGTGACCCATCACAGCCCGGGGGCCCTCCACATCCACTCCCGGTTCAGCGACGGCACCGGCGACCTCGACGAGATCGCGCGGGCCGCACGGCGGGCCGGCCTGGAGTGGCTCGGGATGACCGACCACAACATGCTGGCGCCGACCTACCGGGGGTTCGAGGGGGTCCACGACGGCCTCGTGGTGATCGTCGGCTACGAGTGGACGCCCGACGGGGGCGACCACATGCTCGTCTACGGCGAGCACGCAGCCCTCGGCGACGAGCCGCTCGACCCGACGCTCCCCCCGGCCGAGGCGATCGCCATTCTGGGCAACCGCGGCGCCCTCACCCACCTGGCGCACCCGGACGAGCGGCGCGGCGTCGCGATCCCCACGCTGCCGCCCTATCCGTGGCACGACTGGAACGTGCGGGGCATGCGCGGGATCGAGCTGTGGAACTACATGAGCGAGTGGGCCGAGCGCCTGACATCCGCCAACCGGCTGCTCCACGTGCTGCTGCCGGGTACCGGGCTCCAGGGCCCCACCGATCGCGTGCTGCGCTGGTGGGACGCGCTGAACGTGCCGGTCGCCCCCGACCAGGGGGCCCCGGCCCCCCGCGTCCCCGCCCCGGGCGTTCCTGCCCCGCGCGCCTCGCGGCGCAGGGCGACCGGCACACCCCCCGGCCGCCCGGGGTTCGCCGGCGGGGACCGCCTCACGGTGGGCGTGAGCGGCACCGACGTGCACGCGTTCAGGATCCGGGCGCTGAGGCGCACGCTCACCATCTTCCCGTACGCGCAGGTATTTCGGACGTTCACCAACTATCTGCGCCTCGCGGAGCCGCTCCCGGCCGACATCGAGCCGGCGCGCGCCGCGATCCTGTCGGCCATCGCGGACGGGCGGCTGTACTTCGCCAACCGCAGGCTGGGCGATGCGCTCGGCCTCGAGTTGACTGCGGCGGGTCCGGACGGACGAGAGGCCGGCCCGGGCGAG
>JAJYNP010000168.1 GCA_021786265.1 Chloroflexota bacterium | reverse complement strand
CATGTCCGACGTGGATCAGCTGCATCGGACCATCGCCTACGCGGCGGTGGCGGGGACGTTGCTCGCGCTCGGATGGACGGTGGCCGTCCTGGTCACGGGGCGGGGAGGGGGACAGCGGCTCGAGTCCCTGCAGTCGGCGGTGGTGGGCATCGTCGCGATCGGGGCCGTGGTGGGTCTCGTCCTGTTGTTGACCGGCCACGCACCGAACGACCCGATCCACCTCCTGTACGGTTTCCTGGTCGTGGCCGCGATCCCCTTCGCCAGGTCCTTCGGCCCGCGGGTCTCGCCCCGTGGGCGCGTCGTGCTCGGCCTGGTGGGCCTGGTGGCGGTTGGACTCTTCCTGCTCCGGCTCTTCATGACCGGCTGACGCCCGGGACGGTCGGGGAACGTACCGCAGCGCCGCGCACGTACCGCCGGACTACCGTGGTCCGGCGCCAATTGCCTCACCTGCACCTCGCGCGCCGTTCGGGGATGATGGCGGGGTCCGTACGCAACCTAGGGGGTCACCATGAAGATCGCGATCCTGGGCACGGGGAACGTGGGCAGGGCGCTGGCGCGTTCGACGACGCGCGCCGGCCACGACGTCGTGCTGAGCTCCTCGAACCCCGCGGCGGCCCAGGGCGTCGCCGCGGCCATCGGCGCCCGCGTGGCGGCAACCAACGCGGAGGCCGTCAGCAGTGCCGAGGTCGTGATCCTCGCCGTTCCCACCGCCGTGGTCGCCGACGTCGTGTCCGACCTCCGCTCTGCATTGGACGGCCGGATCGTGGTCGACGTCACCAACCGCCCCACGCCCGACCCCGACGGGAAGCGAACCTCGTCGATCGCGGAGGAGCTGCAGGCACTGGCCCCGCAGGCACGGGTCGTGAAGGCGTTCAACACCGCCTTCGCCGCCCGCCAGGAGGAGCCGAGCATCGGCGACATGCAGGCGGACGCCTACGTCGCGGCCGACGACGAGGACGCCAAGCGGCAGGTCCTCCGGCTGGCCGAATCGATCGGCTTCCGGCCCATCGATGTCGGTCCGCTGGCGCAGGCCCGGACGCTCGAGGGCATGGCGTGGATCCACATCAGCCTGCAGATGCAGCACCAGTGGCCCTGGCAGAGCGCCTGGAAGATCGTGGGTCCCACGGGGCAGCCCGAAGGCTGAGCGGCGTGCCGCGACCCAACCAGGCGGTCCGCGCCGAGCCCCGGGGGATCGGGACCGCCGGCGCCTCCGAGCCGCTGCGGCGCGAGGTGCGGCTGCTGGGCTCGCTCCTCGGGCAGGTGCTCGTCGAACAGGGGGGCCCGGAGCTCCTGGACCTGGTCGAGCGTGTCCGTCGCCGCACGATCTCGCTGCGGGCGAAGCCGGACCCCGAGGAGCGTCGGCGGCTCGGCGAGGAGATCGACGGGCTCGACCTCGCGGTGGCCGAGCGCCTGGCCCGCGCATTCACGCGGTACTTCCAGCTGGTGAACCTGGCCGAGGAGAAGGCGCGCGTTCGAGCGCTGCGCCGTCGCGAGCGCGCGTCGCCGGAGGGGTTCGTCGGCGAGAGCCTCGGGGCTGCCGTCCGGGAGCTCGCGACCCTGGGCTGGGATCGCGGCCGGATCGAATCGCTGCTCGCCGGGATGTCCATCCACCCGGTGCTGACGGCGCATCCCACCGAGGCCCGCCGCCGCACGCTGCTCGTCGCCCTGCGCCGTGTCTACGACCTGCTCGACCGGCTGGACGACCCGCGGCTCGCGCCCAGGGAGGACCGCGAGGTGCGGCGCCGGCTCCGGGAGGCCATCACGATCCTCTGGCAGACCGACGACCTGCGGGAGGTGCGTCCCTCTCCGCTGGACGAGGTCCGTTCGGCCATGGTGTTCTTCGATGCGACCCTCTTCGGGGCCGCGCCGCGGGTGCTTCGGGCGCTCGATGCGGCACTGGACATGGTGCCGGACACGGACGCAGCCGCCGGACCCGAGCCGGTCGCGGGGACGGGCACCGGCCGACCGATCCGCCTGGTGGATCTCGACGGGGGGTCGGATGCCCGGCGGACCGGCACGCGCCCGCCCCGGGTGCCGTCGTTCCTGCGCTGGGGCACCTGGATCGGCGGTGACAGGGACGGCAACCCGAACGTGACCGCGGCGGTCACGCGCGCCACGCTGCGGATCCAGGCCCAGCATGCCCTGCGGGCCTACGAGCACGTCGCCGAACGGCTGCTGCAGACCGTTGCCATCTCGAGCAGCCGCGCGCCGGTCCCGCCGGCCCTGGATGCGTGGCTGGCGTCGCAGGCCGAACGCCACCCGGACGTGGCGCTCGAGCTGGGGCGGCGGTTCGCGGCCGAGCCGTACCGCCGGGCGTTCGGGTTCGTCGGTGAGCAGCTCCGATACACACGCGTCCGCCTCGCGGACGAGCGGTTCCCGGCGGGCGCGGGCAGTGCGCAGGCGCCCTGCGGCCGCGGCGGGTACGCGTCCCCGGTCGAGCTGCTCGCTGACCTGCGGCTGGTCCAGGAGGCGCTCTCGGCAGCCGGCGCGGGACGGGTGGCCTGGGGCGAGGTGCAGGAATTCGTCTGGCAGGTGCAGACGTTCGGCTTCCATCTCGCCGAGCTGGAGGTACGCCAGCACGCGGGGGCGCACCGCGCCGCGCTGGCGCTGCTGCGTGCTGGCGCCGGAGGTGACGCCGAGGCGACGCCCGGCGTGCCGGTCGGGGAGGTGCTGGACACCTTCCGCGCCATCTCGGACCTCCAGGCCGAGTTCGGGCCGGAGGCCTGCCGGCGGTACGTCATCAGCTTCACTCGGGAGCCCGGGGACGTCCTGGCGGTGCTGGAGCTGGCCCGCGTGGCCGACCCGTCGGGCGGGCTGGCCGACCGCCTGGACGTGGTGCCGCTGTTCGAGTCGCTCGACACCCTGCAGTCGGCGGGCACCCTGCTGCGGGCCCTGGTGCGTGACCCGGGCTATCGCGACCACCTGGCGCGCCGGGACCATCGCCAGGAGGTGATGCTCGGCTACTCCGATTCCAACAAGGAGTCCGGCTTCCTGGCCGCGTCGTGGGCCCTCCACCGGGCGCAGGCCGATCTGGCCGCGGTGGCCGCCGAGGAGGGGATTGAGCTGACGCTCTTCCATGGCCGGGGAGGGGCGATCGGACGCGGAGGCGGCCCCACCAACCGCGCGATCCTTGCGATGGCCGCCGGTTCGGTGCGCGGTCGCCTGAAGCACACCGAGCAGGGTGAGGTGATCGCCGCGCACTACGGGAACCCGGCCATCGCACTGCGCCAGCTGGAACAGGCGGCCCACGCCGTGATCGGGGCCTCGACGCCGGAACACGACCGGCGCGTGGCGGAGGCGGCGGTCCGCTGGGGCCCGGCGATGGACGAGCTCGCTGACACGGCCCGGGCGGCGTACCGGTCCCTGGTGTGGGAGGAGCCGGGCTTCGCCGCGTACTTCGCCGCGGCCACGCCGATCGCCGAGATCTCCGGGCTCAACCTTGGCTCGCGGCCGGCCGCACGGGCTCGTGCCGCGGCGGACGGGGGGGACGGGTCCCGGCGTGCCGTCGCGGGCGAACGCGCCGACCCGGGCGGGCAACCTGCCCCCGGAACCGCCTTCCTCGACGACCTCCGCGCGATCCCCTGGGTGTTCGCCTGGTCGCAGAGCCGCGC
>JAJYNP010000265.1 GCA_021786265.1 Chloroflexota bacterium | reverse complement strand
GCATGATCCGTTCGGCGCCCGCCGCCCTGAACCGTTCCACCTGCGCCAGCGCCTCGTCGTGCGTGCCGATGATCCAGCGCGGCCGGCGCTCCTCGAGCCAGGCCTCCGCGCCGTCGACATCGCGCCCCAGCATCCGCAGCAGCGCCCGCACCCGGCCTGAGACCTCGCGCGCCGTCGGCGCGACCAGCACGCCGACCATCGCCGAGCGGACCATGCTCCCCGGGTCGCGGCCGGCATCCTCGCACGCCCGCGCCACCCGCCCGAACGCCTCGCGAGCCGCGTCCGGCGCCAGGCTCGAGACGTTGAACTCGTCGGCCCAGCGCGCCGCCAGGCGTGCCGTCCGTGGCTTCCCCTCCCCGCCCACGATCAGGTTCGGGTGACTGCGTCCGGCCCGCTCCACCGGTCGCGGCACCAGCCGCCCACCGCGGATCTGCCAGAACCGCCCCTCGAAGGACCACCCCGCAGGCTCCGTCCAGAGCCCGTGCAGGATCTCGAGCTGCTCCTCGAGCATGTCGAACCGGGCGCGAACGTCGGGGAACGGGAACCCGTACTCGGCGTGCTCCCGCTCGTTCCAGCCGGCGCCCAGGCCGACCTCCACCCGCCCGCCGCTCATCTCGTCGACGGTGGTGACGACCTTCGCGAGCTGGCCCGGGGGCCGGAACGTGACCGGGGACACCAGCACGCCGAGCCCGATCCGCCGGGTCTCGCGCCCCAGGCCGGCCAGGGTCGCCCACGCGTCGGTTGTCGGCAGCCCGGCCTCGCCCGGGAAGCTCGTGTAGTGGTCGGAGCGGAAGAACGTCTCGAAGCCCGCCGCCTCCGCGGCACGAGCGAGCGCCAGCAGCTCGTCGTACGCGAGGCCCTGCTGCGGCTCGCACATCAAGGCAAAGCGCATGCCCACCCCCGTCGGTTGCGATTTCGCGGTGCGATCCCGGCGCCATCTTCGCCGGGTACCCGCTCGAGGATGGGCCCAGCATGACGCACGGCGGCGATGGCCGCTGGAGAAGCCGCGACCCGGTCAGGCGGGGGGCGTCCCGGCTCCCGGACCCCACATCGGCTGCCCGGGGCCCTGCACGCGGCGCACCCGGGCGGCGAGCCGCCGCGCGAGCCAGGCCGCCGGAACCAGCACCGCCAGTGCGACAAGCAGGAGCGGCAGCACGACGATCCCCAGCCAGATGGCCCCGGAGGCGATCCCCTGCGCCAGCTCGATCAGCTGCGCGGTGGCCTGATCGACCTGGGTGCCGAAGTCCCACCCGCTGGCGGCAGTCGTCACGGCGACAACGGGCACCTGGAACGTCACGGAGAGCGTGCTCATGGCCGCCTGCTGCTGGAGATGCTGCTTCTGCGCCGTCAGCTCCTCGATCTGCCCCTGCACATCGGTCAGCTGCTGCTGGACCGCGAGCACGTCCGGGATCTTCGTCGCCTTCGCCATGATCGCCTGCAGCGCGGCCTCGGTCACGCGCAGGTTCGCGATCCGGGCGCCCAGGTCCACCACCTGTCCGGTGACCTCGACGGTGTTGGTCTGTTCCTTCTCGACCCTGCTGCCGACGGCACGCACGGCGACGAGGGTGCGATCCCACGCAGCCGCCGGGATGCGGTAGGTGACGGTGGCCACCTGCTGGCCTCCCTGGTCGGCCCGATCGGACCCGCTGACGTACCCGCCGGCGGCGGTCACGGCGGCCTGCGCCCTCAGGAGCGCGGCGTCGAGATCGCCGACGTCGAGGGTCATCGATCCCGTCTTGACGATGAGGGCCTGGTCGACGTTCGGGGTGTTCGCCGCCGGGCCGGCCGAAGCGGCGGATTCACCCGTGGTGCCGGAGAAGACACCGGCATCCGCGGGGGCGACGGGGGCCGCCGCCGATGCCGCCGGGATCGCCGCTCCTCCCTGCGCGGGCGCCGCCTGGCCGACGGTCCTCAGCGTGGCCCCTCCGCTGCACCCCACGAACACCAGGGCGATCGCGATCGCCGCGCCGAGTCCTGCGACCCGCGAATGCGATGTCATCTCCGTCGCTCCTCCCGTCACGGGGATCGTCCCCTCCCACGCCCGACGGACGCCGGATGGGCGGCGGAGGTTCCGCGTAGGATCTGGCGATGCCGGAGACCGACGCGCCCATGCTCTGCCCGATTCCGCACGGCCTCGTCGCGCGGGGCGCGAAAAGCGCACCGTTCCGCAGGGTTCTCGCGATGAGCGAGCTGGCGCCGGGGGAGATGCGCCGGGCCTCGTTCGGCGACCTGGACCTGCTCGTGGCCAGCACCAGCGCGGGCATCGTGGTCACCGACGACCGCTGTCCCCACATGGCCGCGCCGCTGTCGATCGGGACCCTGGACGGGTGCGTGGTTGCGTGCGTCCTGCACGGCGCCACGTTCGACCTCTCGACGGGCCTCACCGTGGAGTTCCCGACCACCGGCGGCCTCGACCCCGGCGGTCTCTACCATCCGCCCCGCGTCGCCACCGGGGGCGTCGCCAGGCCGGAACCACCGGTCGCGAAGGCACGGGCGCGTGCCCTGACCCGGACGCGTCACGTGCGCTACTACCCTGCCCGGATCCGGGACGGCCAGCTGGAGGCGCGCATCCCGGCCGACTGAGGAGACGGAACGGGGAACGATGTCGTTCGGAGGGCCCGCCGGGGGATCGGGCGAACGGGAGCAGGAGGGCGCCTGGCACCTGCGCAGCGTCGATACGGGTCCGGGCCCCTATCATCGTCCGATGGTGGACTCGTCCCCGGCCGACCGCGACCACGCGCCCGACGGGACTTCCGAGCCGGGCACCCTCCCGCCTGCCGATGCCGCCGAGCCCGGGCGGCAGTCCTCCGGAGAGCGCGCGCCGGACTACTGGCTCGCCTCGGCCGAGATGGGCGTCCCGACCGTCGCCGACGCAGTGCCGGCCCCGGTGTCCGGCCCGGCGGCCGCGGCCCCCGGGTTCGATGCGGTGCCCGGCCCGGCAACCGCCCCAGCGGGCACCGGTCCGGTACCTGTTCCGCGCGCCGCCCCGGAGGCCGCCCTCGCCGCCTCGCTGGCCGCGCTCGTGCCCCCTCCCGGCACGGCTGCCGCATCTCCCGGGGTGGAACCGGAACCGCTCGATGAAGCCGCAGCTTCCGCGGTCGCCACGGTTCCTCCGCCGATCGCGGCGCCTTTGCCGATCGCGGCTCCTCCGCCGATCACGGCGCCTCCGCCGGCCGCCGAGGGACCACGGCGGCGCCGCGCGTCCGCTGTGAGCAGGCTCGCGGCCGTGCTGGTCCTGCTCCTGGTCGCGGCCACGGTCGGGTACGGCCTCGCGTTCCTGTCGGCCGAGCTCGTCGGCCGCGGCGGAACCGCGGGAGCTGCCGGCGTGGGCTCGGGCATTCCCTCGCTGGCCACCGCGCCGGCTGCGGTACCGTCGACCATCCCCCCGACGGCGGCCGTCTCGGCCGGGCCGACGGCCACCCCGCGAGCCTCCGCCTCGTCGGCCGCCTCTCCCGCTGCGACACCTGCCGGGTCCGCGAGGGTCCACGTCGTCGCTCGGGGCGAGAACCTGTCCATGATCGCGGCCGACTACGGGGTTACCGTCCAGGCGATCGCGGCCGCGAACGGCATCACGAACCCCAACACGATCTACGCGGGCCAGCGGCTGGTCATTCCGGCACCC
>JAJYNP010000021.1 GCA_021786265.1 Chloroflexota bacterium | reverse complement strand
CGATCTCCCTGCGGCGCCCGCGGTGGTCGGTCCACCCACCGCCTCGCCGAGCGGGACTCCGGAACGGTCGGCGCCTTCGACGGCCCCCTCGCCCGCGGCGTCGCCTCGCGCGACTGCTCGCCCTGAAGGATCACCCGCCGGCGCCGGGGCGGCACGTTCGCCCGCTCCGGCCCTGGCGCCCGCGGCGACGCCGGCACCCGGGCGAGTGGAGCCCGGCGTGACGCCGCCGACGACCCGCGAGCCGGATGCGTCGCCGGCGCTCGGCCCCTCGGTGGAACCTTCGGGGGAGCCGCCGGACGCGTCGGCGTCACCGGGCGACGGGGAAGCGAGCCCGTCGCCGGAGGCCACGCCGGGCCACTGACCCCGCTGCACGGCGGGCTCGCCGATCCGCTCGCCGGAGCACCCGACTTGCCGCGCCGTGGCCGGCCCGGTACGCTGCGTCGCGGATGATCGTGGTACTCGGCCGGCCGCTCGCGGCCCGGCCTCCGTTGATGGGTGGCCCCGCGGCCGTGGTCCCGGGCGGCCTGTGCGTGGCCATCGCGCGCGCGGCCGTCGCGGCGGGCGCGGCCGTCGAGCTCGTCGGCTCGATCGCCGACGACGCGACCGGCGACGCCATGGTCCTCGAGCTCGCCCGTGCCGGCATCGGCCACGCGGCGCTGCTCCGCGTTCCGGTTTCGCTGGAACCCGACGGGCGCGGAGTCGGCAGCTCCCGGCCGCGGCTGGACGAGGGCGACGTGCAGCTCGGGCTCGGCTACCTGCTGGAGTTCGACGTGCTGCTGCTGGCGGAGCCGCTGGACCCGCCCGCCGAGGCGGCTGCGCTCGATGCCGCGGCGTTCCGGGGCGCGCAGGTCGTGGCCGTGCTGCCGCGCGGCGTCTCGCCCAGCGACCGTCTCGCGGCCGGCGCCACCGTGCTGGAGGCACCGGACGAGGACGGCGGCGCATTCGCCTGGATGATCGGCCGCTTCGCCGCGGAGCTCGATCGCGGCACCGCGCCCGCGGACGGGTTCACGCGCGCGGCGGCGGCCACCGGCTGGGAACGACGGCCGTGACGCGTCCCGCGCTCGCCGCCGTGGCCACGCCAGTGACGCCGGAGCAGGCCCCGACCGCTCCGGCGCCCAAGGGCAGGTCCGTCGCGAGGCCGGCATCCGCGGCATCCCCGGGTCCGGGATCGGGCCCGCGCGCGCGCCGAAGCCGGGACTCCCGTCCCGGCGGGGACCTCACCGCCGACGGGACCCTGGCCGCGCTGGTCGAGGCCGTCGGCGCATGGCTGAGGACGCCGACCCCGCCCGAACGCCGCCGCCTGTCGAACGACCTCGCTGCGTACGCCGAGGCGCACGGCCTCGCCGGACTGCGCCTCGTGCTGCGACCGCCGCTGCCCGCGGTCGAGCTGGGGACCGGGTCGCTGCGGCGGCTCCCGTCCCGGGATCGCGTGTCGCGCCTGGAACGCCGCCTGCTGGAATCCGCCGACGGTTCCGGGGGGCTCGGCGAGGTCGTCGTGGAAGGGTCCCGCGACGCCGCAACCGCGACCGCGAGGATCCTGGAGCTGGCCGCGTCGCGGGCCCGTGCGCTTGCGAGGGCGCGCGCGGGCGAGGAGGAGCTCGCGGCGCTCGACGAGGCGACGCGCGGGATCGCCGGCGTCCTTTCGGCGGAGCGCGTGCTGCAGCAGATCGTGGACAACGTGCGGCGGCTCGTCGGCGCCAGGTACGCCGCTCTCGGCATCGTCAACGAGCAGCGCCAGATCGACCCCTTCATCACGAGCGGGCTGAGCCGCGCGGAGCGGGATCGGATCGGGCCTCCGCCGCGCGGACACGGTCTCCTCGGCCTGATCATGGAGGAGGGCCGGGCAATCCGGGTGCCGGAGATCCGGGGTCACCCTCGCAGCGTCGGCTTCCCCCCGAATCATCCCCCGATGCGCTCGCTGCTCGGGGTGCCCATCTCCGTGCGGGGGCGCGTGCTGGGCAACCTGTACCTGACCGACAAGGAGGACGGCGCCCCGTTCACGGACAAGGACCAGCGACTCGTCGAGCTGTTCGCCGCGCACGCCGGGATCGCCATGGAGAACGCCCGCGTGCACGAACAGGAGCAGCGGCTGGCGATCCTGGAGGAGCGCCAGCGAATCGGCCGCGACCTGCACGACGGCGTGATCCAGAGCATCTACGCGGTCGGGCTCATGCTCGACGATGCCCTTGAGGTGGTGCCGACGGATCCTGCGGGTGCATCCGAGAAGATCGAGCACGCCATCGAGTCGATCAACCTGACCATCCGCGACATCCGCAACTTCATCTTCGGCCTGCGGCCCGAGCCGCTCGACCAGGCGGGGCTGGTCGAGGCGCTGGCGGCGATGGCCGAAGAGTTCCGGGTCAACACCATGATCGACATCGCGCTGGAGGTGAACGGGCCGGCCGACTTCGAGATGCCGGCGGACGACACGATGCAGATGCTGCACCTCACCCGGGAAGCGCTCAGCAACGTGGCGCGACATGCGCGTGCGACACATGCCGAGATCCGCCTCGTGGCGAACGAGCGTGCGCTCGAGCTCGCCATCGTCGATGATGGCGTCGGATTCGACCCGACCGCGCGGCGCGGACCGGGTCACATGGGCCTCGGCAACATGCGAACGCGGGCGGCCGAGCTCGGCGGCGACCTCCTGGTGGAGAGTGCCGTCGGGCGCGGGACCCGGGTGGCGGTCCGGGTGCCGCTCGGGGGAGCCGCGCCCGGCGTGGCATGAGAGGAATCGGAGGAAGACCGTGACAGAGGGACCGACCAGCAGGCCGCTGCGACTGCTGGTGGTGGACGATCACGAGGTCGTGCGGCAGGGGCTCGTCTCGCTGCTCGAGCGACGGGAAGGGTTCCAGGTCGTCGCGCAGGCCGGGACCGTGGCGGAGGCCATCGAGGCGGCGCACAAGTATCAGCCCGACCTCATCGTGATGGACGTCCGCCTCCCGGACGGGTCCGGGATCGAAGCCTGCCGCGAGATCCGGTCCGAGCAACCGCAGACGCGGGTGGTGATCCTCACCAGCTATCCGGACGAGGAGGCCGTCTTCGCCTCGATCGTGGCGGGCGCCAGCGGGTACCTGCTGAAGCAGATCCGCGGGCGGGACCTGGTCGCGGCGCTGGAGGCGGTGGGACGCGGTGAGTCCCTGCTCGATCCGGCGGTGACCGAGAAGGTCCTCGACCGCGTGCGCCGCATCGCCAGCGGCACCTACACGGACGAGCTGGCCCAGCTCACGCGCCAGGAGCAGAAGATCCTGCTGCTGATCGCCGAGGGGAAGACCAACAAGGAGATCGCGGCGGAGATCTTCCTCTCGGACAAGACCGTCAAGAACTACGTGAGCTCGATCCTGGCCAAGCTGAACCTGCAGCGACGCTCCCAGGCGGCCGCCTTCGTCGCGCGCCACCGGCTGCCCGGGGCCGAGTAGACCGCGAATCCGGCGCGGGGTGGCCCGGCCCCGCGGGCCGCCCGGCGGCGCGACCAGGGAGTTCCGCGGGCGAGCGGGCGGGGGCCGCCGGCATGAGTCCTACGGCCCATCGTCGCGGCGCGGTTTGGACCGTTACCCGGGTCGCCACCCGGCATACCCTCGTGCCATGCGCATCGTGACGCCCGCGGAAGCCGTGGCCGGGATCC
>JAJYNP010000272.1 GCA_021786265.1 Chloroflexota bacterium | reverse complement strand
CCAGCTGCGAGCGCTGGAGCCGGGGTCCTGACCCCGGGCCGGGGCGCCCCGCGCGACCGGTTCGGCGTGCATCTCGGGTAGCATGCCGCGGTTCGTCCGAGCATCACGAGGTTGCTGGATCCATGGTGTCCCCCCACGAGCTGGCCGATCCCGAGCTTCGCAGGGATCGGCGCATCGTCGTGTACGGGCTGGGGCTCATCCTGCTGGTGGGTTTCCTGCTCTTCCTGCCCGATCTCGTTCCCGGGTCCGCACGGCAGGTCGTCTCCGACCTGGCGCACGCCCGCATCGTGTCGGTGGCGCCCGTGCAGAGCGGTGTGCAGCCGACGGCGACGGTCGTGGTCGTGGATGGCGCAGATGCCGGGATGCGGGTGACAGCGGTCCTGCAGGGTCCCAGCAGCCAGCTCCAGCTGCCCGACTACCGCGCCGGCGACGAAGTGGTCCTCTCGATCGACCATCAGCCCGGCGCGCCCACCACCTACACGGTGATCGATCGGTGGCGCCTGCCGCTGCTGGGCGTCCTGGCGACGGCGTTCGTGGTGGCGGCCGCCGCGATCGCGGGCTGGCGGGGGCTGCGGGCGGTCGTATCGCTCGCCCTGACCGTCGGGTTCGTCATCCGGCTCCTGATCCCGCTGCTCCTCCTCGGCTGGAACCCGGTGATCCTCGCGGTCGTCTTCGGGATCGCCGTGACGGCCCTGAGCTTCATGCTCACCCAGGGACCATCGCGGACCACGATCGCCGCCCTGATCGGCACCAGCGCCGGTCTGCTGGTCACGGGAATCCTTGCGCTGGCCGTGACGGCCGCCGCGCAGTTCACCTCGGCGCAGGGCTCCGACCAGGTCGTGACGCTCGGGCAGCTGGTGGGCAACCGCATCGACCTCAGCGGGCTGCTGCTGGCCGCGGTGATCTTCGGCGGGCTGGGCGTCCTGAACGACGTCGCCATGAGCCAGGCCGCCACGGTGGAGGAGATCGCCAGCGTCGACCCGACCCTGCGCGCCCGGGACCTGTTCGCGCGCGCGATGAACGTCGGGGTCGCTCACCTGGCGGCCACCATCAACACGCTCGTCTTCGCGTACCTCGGGACGGCGCTCCCCCTGCTGGTGATCCTCGCCATCCAGGTGAGCTCGTTCAGCGCCGCGATCAACCAGGAGGTGATCGCGGTCGAAGTCGTGCGCACGCTGGTCGGCAGTCTGGGGATCCTCGCCGCGGTGCCGTTGACCACGGCAATCGCCGCGTCCTGGCAGGGGCGGCCGGCGGAGCGGCCGGCGCCGGCGATGGCGGGAACCGGCGGTCTCGAGGGCTGAGCGGCCGCGGTTGAGCGGCCGCGCTTGAGCGGCCGCCTGCGTCCGTCGGGCAGCTCACGACCTCCACGGGGCGGCGGCCTTCGTCGCACCGGGGGTGTGCCGCGGCGGTGGGCCCGCCTACGAGCGCGGCTCGCGCCCGATGACGACCGGGAGGTCCGAGCGTGCCCGGAGGTGGAACGCGACGCCGTACACCTCCTGCGTCTCAGGGTCCCGCCTGGGAGCGGCGGTCAGGCGCCACTCCTCGGCACCCAGGCGGATCCAGCGCGCGAGCGGCCGGCCACGGGCGAGGACCCGGTCCAGCAGTGCGAACGCGGCAGGGGGCATCCCGACCAGGCCCTCGCGTGCCGGTGGGCCCACCGACTGCGCACCGAACCTCGCCACGAACGCGGGGTTGCCGTAGACGACCAGGTGCCCCGGCCCACTGCAGAGGGCGGCCGGCCTGGATACGTTGCCGCGGCCCTGCTCACCCATCGGCCGCAGGCTCCGGCGGGAACGCCAGCCGGCCCGTCGCTGCCACCCGGCCCAGCATGCGGGCGGACGGCCGCACCGTGCGCCGCTGCGTCGCCCGATCGACGCCGACCAGCCCGAAGGTCATCTCGTAGCCGCGGGCCCACTCGAAGTTGTCCAGCAGGCTCCAGTGCACGTAGCCGCGGAGCGGGACGCCCTCCCCGAGCAGGCGGTGCAGCGAGGCCAGGCCCCCGGCGATGAACTCCACGCGCTCCGTGTCGTCGGCGGTGGCCACACCGTGCTCGGTCACGACGATGTCCTTGCCGGGGTACATGCGCGCGACGCGGCCGACGGTCCACGCGATCGCCTCCGGGCGGAACTCGTACCCCATCTGGGTGGCGCGGACCCCGTCGCTCACCACGGCGGCGGGAGCCCTTCGCGTTTCGCGTCCCACGATCCACGGGACCGCCAGCGCCTCGATGCGCGGCACCGCGAGCGCGGCGCGGACCAGGGGGGCCACGATGGCAGGGACGTCCAGCCGGACCCGGGTGTAGGTCTGCACACCGATGAAGTCGTCGTCGGCGCTGGCCTCCAGGAAGGCGTCCTCGTTCATGCGCCGCAGGTAGTCGATGACCGGACGGCCGCCCGTGCTGGCCTCCCATTCCTGCATCGAGTGCGTGGCCCCGGCGCGCGCGTCGGGGCGCAGCTCCTTCACGGCCGCCCGGGCACGGCGATGTGCCTCCACCAGCCCACCGATCGCCGCCCGCCACGAGCCCACGTCCCGGGTTCCCGGGGGAAAGCCGAGCGCCCCGAGGTAACCGCCGAACGCCACCACGCCGGGCTCGTTCACGGTGCAGTACCAGTCGACGGCGTCGCCCAGTGCCCCGACCACCTGCCGGCAGTACCGCTCGAACAGCCGCGGGGCATCCGCCGCGAGCCACCCCCCACGGTCGGCCAGCCATGCGGGCAGCGTGAAGTGGTTGAGGGTCACCATGGGGACGAGTTCGTGCGATCGTGCGACCTCCACGACCCGCCGGTAGTGGTCGATCGCGGCCCGGTCGAAGGTGCCGTCGGAGGGCTCGACCCGCGCCCACTCCACCGAGAAGCGGTACGTGTTGAGCCCCAGGCCCGCCAGCAGCGCGATGTCCCCGGGAAAGCGGCGGTAGTGGTCGCAGGCGGTACCGCTGGGCTCCCGGCAGGGCGTGCCCGGCCTGCGTTCCCAGGCCCACCAGTCGCTGTTGGTGTTGTCCCCCTCGACCTGGTGGGCGGCGGTCGCCGCGCCCCACAGGAAGCCTTCGGGGAAGACGAGGTCGCTCACGGGCTGAGCATACCGACTGATCCGGACGGCGCACGCGAGCGGATCGCGCCGGCGAGCCGGGCCGGCCCGCCGGTGACCGTCCAGCAGGCGGCGGACGAGTAGGCGACCCCGCCGATCACGTCGACCAGGTAGTGATCGCCCAGGTAGATGATCGCGAACCAGGCGGCCACGGCGTAGGCGAGGACGAGCCACCGCGCGCGACCCAGGACGCGGCGTGCCACGAGGTACGCGAGGAACGGGTACGCGGCGTGGATCGAGGGGAACGAGGCGATCTGGTCCGGGCTCAGGTTCCCGAAGGCCAGCCCGAAGACGGCGCGGCCGTCGAGCCCGGCGCTGTCGACCAGGGTAGCGAAGGCGGCCGGCTGGAGGTAGGAGATCAGCGGGTGGCCCCCCGGCCCGGGGACGTAGCCGTGGGCCGCGGCCCACCACGGTGGAGCCACGGGCAGCAGCAGGTACGTGATGAACGCCGCGATCGAGAGCACCACCAGCGCGGCCACGAAGTCGTAGAAGGCGGACCGGTGCCACAGCCACAGCCAGCCCGCCACTGCCAGCGGAAGCGGGAC
>JAJYNP010000345.1 GCA_021786265.1 Chloroflexota bacterium | reverse complement strand
GGGGCTTCCTCTTCTACCGCCTGCTCGAACAGATCGTCCGCACCCCGCCCGCGCCGTATCGGGACATCGTTGGCGGCCGCCCCACCCCGGACCACCATATGTTGGGGTAGGTGGAGCGAAGTGGATACCCCCTTCACCGGCAATACCGGCATGCGCACGGCGAGAGGCACGAGAGCAAGCCGCCAAGGAAGGCGACTGATGCACATCAAGTACGTCGAGAACTAGCACACGAACGACGACGCGGGGTACGCCTAAGGCCCGAGTGAGGCTCGAGGCCGAGGTTTTCACCGTCCGCTAACGCCGGGTTCACGACTCGCTTACGGGCGGGCGCCACCGTGACCAGGAGTCGGCCATGGTGGTCGGCCGTGGAGTGGAGGACGGTATCGGTGCAGGTATCAACACCCCGGATCGGCCGGCGCCTGGCGGCGCTCGCCATCCTCGTCGCGATCACGGTCCCGGCCGTTGCGCTGGCCGCGGCCCCGGGTGACCGGACGAGCGAGGTTCGATCCGCCATCGAAGGTGGCCGAGCGAAGAACGTCATCCTGCTCATCGGCGACGGCATGGGCGACTCGGAGATCACGATCGCTCGCAACTACACGGTCGGCGCCGGCGGGCGACTGGCCATCGACGAGCTCCCACTGACTGGACAAATGACGACCTACTCGGTGCTCGAATCTGATCCCTCGACTCCTGATTACACGCCCGAGTCGGCGTCGACGGCGACGGCCTGGTCGACCGGCCACAAGACGGCCGACGGCCGCATCTCGACGACCGCCGGCACGGACGAGGACATCCCGACGATCCTCGAGCTTGCCAAGGCCGCTGGCTACGCGACCGGGGACGTCACGACGGCGGAGCTGACCGACGCCACGCCCGCCGCACCCGTGGCGCACGTCCGCGCGCGTGCCTGCCAAGGCCCCCTCAACATGGCGAGCTGTCCCCAGGACCGCAAGTCGGTCGGCGGCCCGGGTTCGATCGCCCAGCAGGCAGTCGATCTCGGCGTCAACGTGCTCCTCGGCGGGGGGAAGGCTCGCTTCGACCAGGTCATCCCGGCCGGCGAGCCGAACGCCGGGCTGACCGTGCTCCAGACCGCGACGGCGCAGGGCTACACAGTCGTGACCGATCGCGGCGGCCTGCTCGCGGCCGAGCCAGGTGCGGAGCTGCTCGGACTCTTCACCGCGGGCAACATGAGCGTGGACTGGACGGGCCCGGTGGCGGCCCATCCGCCGGTCGGCCCGGTGCGCTGCACCGAGGACCAGCGGCCGGCGAACGAGCCGAGCCTCGCGGAGATGACCGCCACGGCGATCGAGCTGCTCGACCGATCGCAAAGCGGTCAGGGCAAGGGTCAGGCCAACGGCCGGCCGGGCTTCTTCCTCCAGGTCGAATCGGCGTCGATCGACAAGCGCGACCACGTCTCGCAGGCGTGCGAGCAGATCGGCGAGACGGTCAACTTCGACGAGGCGGTCCGGGTTGCACTCGACTACGCCGCCGAGTATCCCGACACGCTTGTCATCGTCACTGGCGACCATGCCCACACGAGCCAGATCGTCGAAGAGGACGCCGCCCCGGCTGGCTTCGGCATCAAGCTCACGACCGACGAAGGCGGCGTCATGCAGATCAGCTACGGCACGGGGTCGTCGGCGACCTCCCAGGAGCACACCGGCTCGCAGATCCGCGTCGCCGCGCAGGGACCCCAGGCGGCGAATGTCGTCGGCCTGATCGACCAGACCGACTTGTTCCGGGTCATGGCCCGGGCGCTCGGCGTCGACTGACCAGCGCCAAACGGCAGGAGCCCGGCCGAAGAACCGGCCGGGCTCCTGTTCGCCCTTCCCAGATCGAGTGCCCGCACGATCGCGTGCGACGCAGGCTCAGTGGCTCGCGGCGCCCGAGCCCCGAATGTCGTCGAACTTGATCGACTCGAAGATCTCGGGGACCGGATCGCCGCCAGCGACGAGCTTGCCGGCGATGCCCTTGTGGATCCGGAAGATCGAGTGGTCGACGAGGAGGTACGTGCCGGGCACCTCGATCTTGAACTCCACGCCCACTGCGCCACCGGCCGGAATGACCGTCGACTGGACGTTCCGGTTGCGCAGGTCGAACGAGCCCTCGACGTACACGGTGTCGAAGATCTCGCCGATGAGTGGAAGCTCGACACGAGGTTCGGGCCGATGTTGCCGACGAAGAGCCGGACGGTCTGCCCCGTCGAGATCGGGTCGTCCATCTTGCCGAGCGCCCGGTCGCCGGCGATCGACTCGGGCCGGCCGTTCCAGACGACGAACGTTGGCCGCTCCTCGTTGGCGTAGTCGTTCGAGAAGGGGAGGTGGCCCGCGTCCTTGAGCTGCGTGTAGCCGAGGCGGGCGCCGCGGTCGGTGTAGAACTCGCTCTGCATCAGGTAGTACTCGCGGTCGACCGCCGGCAGCCCCTCGGACGGCTCGACGACGATCAGGCCGTACATGCCGTGGCTGATATGCATCGGCACGTCCGGGAACGCGCAGTGGTAGATGTAGATGCCGGGGTTGAGTAGTTTGACCTTGAGCCGGCTCTCGCTGCGGGGCAGCGTGTCGAGCTTCGCGGCGCCGCCGCCAGGCCCGGTCACCGCGTGAAAGTCGACGTTGTGGGGCATCAGGCTCGCGGCGTCGTTCTTGAGGAAGAAGTCGAGGCTGTCGCCGACCCGAGCCCGGAGCATGGGACCCGGGATCCGGCCGTCGAACGTCCAGTACTCCATCGTCGCGCCCGAGACCACTTCGGCGACGACCTCCTTGGTCGTGAAATGGACCTCGTGGACGAGCGGCTCGCCGGCAGCCCGTCGGGTCAGCCGGTCGTACTTGCCGTCGGCATAGAGCCCATAGTCGGCCGAGTCGGGCATCTCGCTCGGGTGCAGCGAGATCTCGTCGGTGGTCACCGGCCGGGCGGGTTCGGATGAGGCTGCGGGTTCCAAGGGCGGGGAGCTGGCCTGTGGGGCCGCGCTGGCCGCGGCCTGGACGGCACCGCCCGCGGCAGTCGGCGACTTGGCGGGCGCGAACGTCCAGCCGGGGGCGGCCGCCGGCGCGCAGGCGGCCAGGAGCATTGCCCCGGCGCCACCCGCGGCTGTGAGACCGGCGCCTCTGAGGAGGGCCCGACGTGAAAGTGGTCCGCTGACTACTGGCGCGTTCAGATCCTCGGGAACACTCATGGCTGCCTCCCTGACTTCAGCTCTGGATGGAGTCCGCCGTGACGACTGGCCGGCGCGCCAGCTCGGCGCGCAGCGCGGACCGGGCCGCCAGCCACGGCTCGTGCAGCGCGCACGGTCGACTCGTTCCTGTGTGCGCGATGGCGCAGTCGCGGTCGGGCTCGAGCACGCATGTGGGCGCCTCGAGCGGGCGATCGCCCGTCTCGGCTACGTCCCGAACCGCGCCGCGAGAAGCCTCGTGACGCGACGCAGCGACTCGATTGGCGTCGTGATTCGAGAGCCGACCGCCCGGCTGTTCGGTGACCCGTACTTCCCGCAGCTCCTGAGCGGCATCAGCGCGGCCCTCTCACCGCGGGGCCTTCAGCTGATTCTCCTCATGCCTCGTTCGCGCGAGGAGGACAGGCGACTCGAGCAGTACCTGACCGCCGGTCACATCGACGGGGTCCTCCTCGCGTCCCTTCACGGCAACGATCCGCTGCCCGGACGCCTTGACG
>JAJYNP010000138.1 GCA_021786265.1 Chloroflexota bacterium | reverse complement strand
AGGTCTACATGTTCGGGTGGAGCGGGTCGATCATCCAGGATCCGACCTGGGGCGGCGTGGGGCAGTGGTCGTTCCGTCCCTTCACGCAGGCCCAGTTCGTCCTCAATATCGTCTATCCGTGGCAGTACGTCTACCCGTGGCTCGACCTGACCGTCACGGCGGCCGGCGGGCTCTCGGGCAGCGGTGGAGGGACCTAGGCGATGGGCCGGTGGCGCCGCGAGCCGACGTCCGCCGTGTCGGGATCGCTGACCCCGACCATCACGCTGTTCGCGACGATCGCGCTCGTGGTCCTCGCCGCGGTCGTCCCCTTCAGCGGGTTCCTGGGCGGGCCGCTCTTGGTCCTGTTGGGTGCCCGCTCCCGACGCGAAGCCAGGTCGGTTGGAGACTCGACGATCCCGTCCGGGCTCGCGCTCCTCGCGGGCCTGCTGGTGATCGTCTCCTCCCTCCTGATGGCCGGCCTCCTGGGCTGGCTCCTAGCCGCAGTCGGACGCGGACCTGTGCTCAGCCCAAGTCCCGTGGCGGTTCCATAGCCCTCCCGCGACCAGCCTCGGCCAGCCCTGCCTGCGTCGACCCGCAGGCAGGGCTGGCACTTGGCCAATCACGTGGAAAGCCGCGACCTGCATCCTGCGGCTGAGCCCGATACCGTCCGCACCCTGCGCGTGGCGCATGCGCGCACTGTGTCGACGAGCCGAGCACACCGGACGACGGCGCCGCACACGCGGTGGCCGCCGACCCGCCGCCTCCGCCGCACGACCGTCAGGGATCGCTCGCGTGGCGAGTTTGCCCGGGAGCAGCCCCGGTGTCCGCGCACGCCTGGGAGTTGTTACATAACTTGGCTTATCGGAAGTGGATGACCTGCGCCAGGCCGGCTCGCCTGTGAAGTCTCATAGAAGTGTCCTCGGAAATCTCAAGATCTGTCACGGCGGCGAAGACCCTGTCTGCCCTGGCGGTCCTTAGCCTGCTCGACGCGGCGAGAAGCCGGATGCGCGAGGGCTCGGAGGCGACGGGCTGAGGTCGTCCAAGTGGCTCACTGGGCCGGCGCACGACGCGGGGTGGCGCCGCTGGGCCCGCAGCGATCCCGATGCGGAGCGCGCGGAGTGGGACCCGAGAAAGAGAACAGACGTACGATAGGACACCAGCCAGCGCGCGGGTGGGCTCCCGGCGCTCCCCTCCCCCGGTCGCGTGCGCGTGCGGTCAGGCTCCGGCGCGGCGGTTCGCCCGCGCTAGACTCCTCGCCGGCATGGACGGGTGCACACCGAAGCCCACAGGGCCGACGGGCGCCAGCGACTTCATTCGGCGTCTTCGGCTGCGTTATCCCGCGACCTGCGCAGGCTGCGGCAGTGCCCTCGAACCGGGAGCCGAGGCCTGGTATCGTCGCGCGACCCACGAGGCCTGGTGTATCCATTGCGGCCCCCGCGAGCCGGGATCGGACCCACCGGCGTTGCGGGACCCATCAGCGCCGCCCGATCCGCCGGCGCCCGATCCCGGCGTGGCCGGGGGCTCGGCCCAGCGCGAGTACCAGCACCGACATGCGACGCGCGAAGCCCGGGTAAAGAAGCGCTGGGGCGAGCGGCTGGGCGGCCTCGTGCTGGCCCTCACCGACGATCCCGGGTCCACCCGGGCCTGGGCCCGGGGAGCCCAGGGGGAGGCGACCCTCGGCGCCGCGCTGGGGCGGGTCCCCGGGATCCGGGTGCTGCATGACCGGCGGGTGCCGGTGCACATCCGCGATCGGGGTGGCTGGTTCCGCACGCACGAGCGCTTCTACGTGGGCCATCGCGACTGCTCGGCACTCGAAGACGGGATGGGCTGGCAGCAGACCGCGGTCAGCGCGGCCCTGCAGGCCGCCGGCGTCGCGCCCCTCCCGCCGATCCTCCCGGTGCTCTGCTTCGTCGGCGCGGATTGGCCCCTGCTGCGCCCACCGGAGCGCTTCCGGGGCGTGCGCCTGGAGGGTACGAGCTCGATCCAGCGGCTGGTGACCACAGGCGCAGCGCTGGACGCGGCCACGATCGAGCGGCTGGCCGGGATCTTGGGGAGCGCGTTCCCGCCGAAGTGAGGGCGCCGCTGAGAGGTGCCGTCGCGCTCGCGTCACGCGCGAGGCAGGCCCTCGAAGGCGGAGCGGATCACCGAGGCCATCAGTCGTCGGCGCTCTGCAAGGAAGTCGCGGTACTGCATGGTCTCCCGGGCGGAATCCAGCGATTGGTGCAACACCTGACCGCATCATTTCCACCCGCGTGCGGCCTCACCCGCGCGTGCAGAGCCGCGACGGCCGCCGGGACCATGAATGCGTGGGCGTTTGGCCGAGCCTCGAGACCTCGGATCCGACGTGACGGTGCGGCTGTTGGTGCTACGCCGTGTCGCCACGCGCGCGCGTCATGAGAGCGAGCAGCAGGTCCCGGTGCTTTGCCGCATCTCCCTTGTTGAGCCGGATCCGGTAGTTGCCCCAGCGGGGGTCGTACTTGGCCTCGAGGCCAGCCGCGTCGAGCGTCGCTTGGGTCTCTTCGTCGCGCTCCAGCCGCGCCTCAAGCCAAAGCCAATCCTTCCGTGGGCTGAACGTGACGAAGTTGTCCGGGCGCCCGCCACGGGCCAGGCCGATGTAGAACTTGTTGTACTTGAGCTCCAGGGCCGTGTCGATCTCGTGAAGCCAGCCGAAGAGCTCGTCGGCGATCCCCAAGGTCTGCTTGCTCGCGCGCTTCTCCCAGTACGCCCGGTCCGTAACTGCGCGCACTTCCTCGTCCTCATCCACGAGCCCGAGCGGCATCTCGTCGAGCACCTTCGTGAAGACAAGCGCAATGTGGTCACCGATCTCGACCGCCTGGAGCTGGATAGCGACCAAGGGGATGAACCCGTTGAAGAGACCGATCACGTTGAGGAACCGGCTGGTGATGTCCTCCGCAATCAGCACGGCCGCGTGCTCGTACTGCGGATAGCGTTTGCGCTCGATGTCCCAGTATTCAATGGTGCGGATGATGTGGGCCTCATCGGTCTTGCCGAGCTGGATCTCGACCTCGTACCGCTTGGCGGTCTCGGGATCCTGTAGAAGCAGGTCGAGCCGCCCAGCACGAGGCTGGATCCGTTCTCGATCTTTCACGATCAGCTCGCCCAGGCCCAGCAGGGACGGATCGTCTGCGATCCGGTCCTGAAGCCACGTCTCATTGAGCTGCGGATGGTCCTTCAGCCAGATCCGCTGGTGCCTCGTATACGCCGGCGCCGCCATCGATCCCTCCCCGCCCCTACTCCCCCAACGCCTTGACCAACGCTTCGCGCGCGTCGCCGTAGTAGAGGACGCTGAGCTTCGTGGCCATGTCGTCGGACAGCTCGTTGAGCTGGCGGCGCGCCGAGATCGGGGCGAGGAGCGCGATGGCGCCCTTCTCGATCGCCAGCTCGGCGACGGCGAGCGCGTTCGGCACGGGTTCGATCGCGCCACCCAGGTTCAGGCCGCCGATGACGATGAGCCCGCCCCGCAGGCCCTTCTCCACCAGACCGCTGGCGAGCGCGAGGAGGACCGGCACCCCCAGCGCGGCGCCGCTGCGCGCCGCGTCGAAGCTCCGCAGCTGCACATTGAACTCGTGCTGGCGCGGGTCCCGATCGCCGACGAGTTCCCGCCCGCGCGCGAGCAGGTTCTGCTCCGCGACCCGGGTGCTCTCGCGGAACGGCGCCGGGGCGGGTTGGTTGAGGATCCGCATCCCGGAGCCCGGCCCGACGCTCACCTCGATCCGGAAGAGCCCGGGGTTCTCCCCGTCCCCACCGGGGCTGATCGCCCACACCTGGCCCGGCGGCAGCGGATCGGTCCCGATCTCGTCGGGGCTCTGCAGCTCGGGTGTGGTGACGAACTGCTCGACCCCGTCCTCGCCCATCGTGTAGCTGAAGTGTGTGTTGCGGAACTCCATCGCCCCGACGCGCTTCTGCTGCTCCTTGACGCGCCGGCGCGACTCCATCGCGAGGCGCACCGCCCACTCGATGTCCTCCTCGCCGATGGGCACGGACGGGTCCGGGTACAGGAGCTTGAGGAGGCCACTCACCGTCTTGTTGACGGCGTTCGTGTCTCGCCCGCTCAAAGCCCCGCCGTAGAAGACGCGGCCCTGGATGGCGGGCAAACGCGACTGCTCGCGCAGGCGGCTCCAGGCCTCCGACAGGAAGTCGCTGACGAGCCCGAAGTGGTCGGTGAAGAGGTCCCTGCTGAGCTTCGGCACGTCCCAGCCGGGCACGTACGCGTGGATCCGGTCCATGAACGCGGTGTCGTCGCGCATCTGCTTGGGGAACGGACCGAAGAGATGGCTGACCCGCTGCTGGTGGACCACGTCCACCTCGAAGTTCCCGACCATGACCACGCCGCCCGAGGCCCGGATGGACTCCTTGCCCCGGCTGAACTCCCCGGACTCCATGTAGCCCTTCAGGATATTCACGCCGTCCTTCTGGTCGAAGTCAATGCCGCTGACCTCGTCGAAGCAGACCACGTCGTATTGGGCGACCAGGCCGCGCCGGCCGGTGGAGTTGTCCACGAACATCTTGGCCACGGTCGCCTTGCCGCCCGAGACGAGGTGCGAGTAGGGCGAGACCTGCTGGAAGAGGTGCGACTTGCCCGTGCCGCGTGGTCCCAGCTCCACCATGTTGTAGTTGCGCTCGACGAAGGGGACCATGCGCAGCAGGAGGATGTCCTGCGCCCGCTCGGAGAGCGCCGCCGGCTCGAAGCCGACGCTCCGGAGGAGCAGGTCGCGCCACTCCCGCGCGGTGAACGACGCCCGGCCCCGGGCCACGACGTCAAGCACGTCGCGCCGCGAGAGTTGGATGGGCCGCAGGCCGTTCACCCCGAACGGCCTGCCGTGTTCCTCCTGGGCGATCGCCGCGTCGTACTCGAGGTCGATCTCGGCGTAGAACCCGCCCGTCAGCATCCGCTCGTGCTCGCGCACGAGGTCATCACCGATGCGGACGTCCTTGAGCTGCAGGCTCGGGAGGGTCGCCACGTAGGTGTCCGTGATCGCGTCCAGGCGCGCGGTGATGAGATCGATGAGCCTGACCGTCCCGCGCTCACGAGCCCGCGACTTGAAGAGCTCCTGCTCGCCCGCACGGACCGTGCGGTCCTGGAGCTGGCGCTGGACGATCTCGAGACCTTCCGCGATCTCGCGCTCATCCGTGCTCGCGCAGTACCGCCCCAAGAGAAACTCCCCGACGTACGTCGGGACCGGGTACTGGCCCTTGAAGCGGTTGGCCAGGTCCTTGCGGACCACGCTCCCCGGGAACGCCTCCGCCGCCAGCCGGTCGAGATGGTCGAGCTCGGTCATGCGCCCTCCCCGATGGTCACCGGCCGCGACGCGAGCGTCGTGCCCGTCGCCTCGAGGACCACCAGGAAGGCGCCGGTCCCCTCGAGATCGTCGTCCGCGACGAGGAAGGTGACCGTTCCCTGCTCATCGACGGGCCGTCCCCCGCCGATGACCGTCGTGGCGGGATCGCCAGCCTTGCGGCGCAGGTCGACCGTGGCACCCGCCGGCGCGCCGCTGGTCGTCACCCGCGCACGCAGGCCAGCCCAGGTGACCTCGAGCTCGATCGGTCCGCTCGGGGCAGCGCCCGCGCGGGCGATCAGGACCGGCGTGATGCACTCCTGCGGGCTCACCCCGCCGTGTTCATATGCCGGGGACCCGGAGAACACCCGGATCCCCGGGGCCACCGCGATCCGCACGCTCAGGTCCCACGTCCACGGGACCACGGGCACGTCGACCTCGACGCCCTCGGCTAGCCGCGCGGCGCGTCCCTTGCGCAGGCCGTCCTGCACCTTCCCCATCGGCAGCTCGGCCTTCGGCAGACCGCCCGGGAGGTAGAGCCAGCCGTGATCGGTGACCACCGCCACCTGCGCCCAGCCGGCGGCGAGCAGTGCGCCGATGCGCAGCTCGAGCTTGTGGATCTCCGAGTCGAGGAGGGGCGCCAGGCGCGTCTCGTCGTGGCCGAGCGCGTCGATGTCGCCCTGCTCGGTCCAGGCTCGCCCGACCGGCGTCCCCGTGTCTCCCGCCGAGAGGACCTGGTAGCCGGTTGCGGCGATGCGCTTGCGCAGCCCATCCGCGGTGAGGGACGGTCCGTCCGCCGCGGCCGCCGGTCCGAGCTCGGCCCCCGGGAGCAGCGCGCGGAAGACGGGCGAGGCCCCGGGCTTGCCCGACGACGTGATGGTCGGCAGGGTGGTGAGCCGAGGCTCCACGTCGACCGCCAGCCCCGCCCGGCGCAGCGCCTCGGCGAGCCGCTGACCGACGTCGTAGCGAAGGCCGTCGGTGAAGAGGACGCAGGTTCCTTCGGGCCACGCGTCGAGCGGGGGGACCTCATATCCGGCGCCGGTGGGACCGACCGCCGCCTGGAGCCGCTCGGCACCGACCTCGAGCCAGTCGCGGTAGACGGCCGCGATGGCGGCGCTGGCCGCCTCGAGGTCGGCGGGCGTCTCGACCGCCGCCAGGGCGCGCATGACGGCATCGTCGGCGATCCAGCCCTCGGCGACATAGGCGGCCACGATCTCCGGGACCGAGCCGGCAGGGAGCATCCGCCGCGTCTGGCGGGCCAGGGCGGCCAGCGGCTCCGCCGCGAAGGCCAGGGGCGAGCGGCCGAGCCGCGCCCAGACCCAGCGGCGGCGCTCAGCGTGCTCCGCCTCGAGCTCCACCAGGCGGGAACGCGCCGCCTCGGGCGGCTGCGACGCCACCGCCGCGAGGGCGGACCGCAGGTTCGCCTCCTCCCCCGCGTTGTCCTGGGGCCACGCGTCGCGGTGGTCGAAGAGGCCCAGCAGCCCGGCCTTCGGCTCCCTGAGCGCCGTGGGCTTCGCGGCGGCCAGCCGCTCCTCGAGTCTCGGGTAGCGGTCCGGTGCATCCGCGTACGCCTGCCAGACGGGGCCCCAGGCATCGGCCTCACGCTGTCCCAGCCGTTGGGCGACGGCGAGCTCTCCGGCCTCGAGGAGATCAAGCCCGAAACGGGAGCGAAACGCTTCGCGGAAGGCGGTGAGCGCTTCGGGCCGGCGCGCCGCCTCGAAGGCGGACCGGTCGTTGAGCCACTCGAGGACGTCGCGGTCGAGGTCCGGCACGAGCAGCCCGTTGAAGAAGTCCGCGCGCAGGGGTGCCTTGCGGCGCAGATCTGGCACCGTCCAGTCGGCCAGCTTCGCCGACGCCGCGCGCAGCGCGGTCTTCGTGGCCTCGTCCGCGCCGACCTCGATCCCCAGGCCACCCCGGGCCGGCGCGGCCTGCAGGAACGCGGCCAGGGTCCAGTCGCGGTTGGAGAGCTGGGCGAAGATCACCCCTCGATACTGGAGCTCCAGCAGCGGCCGAAGCTCGGCCGGCGCATCTTCCACCAGGCGGACCTGGGAGCGCTCGTAACCGGGCAGGTAGACGATCGGGGTGCCCTGGGGGCCGGGTCCCGCCAGGGCCCCGTCCACCACGCAGCGGATCCAGATCGCGGGGCCCGTCCAGCGCGCCGGATCGTAGTCCCCGAGCGTCAGGACCGGACGAACGGCGCCGACGCGGGGCACGAGGTCCGCCCACTGGCGGCTCTTGTCCGGCCACAAGACCGCGCCCGGCGGTGCCTCGCTGTCGGCGGCATGGGCCGCCGCCTGGTCGAGGGCGGCAACCAGCGCCTCGACGAAGGTTCCGCCCTCGCTCACCCGCGCCCCTCCCGAGCCGCCCGCTTCTCCGCGAGCGTGACGTGCCGATCGTTGACGCGCGGGGAGCCGTCGGGGTCGGTGCCCCGGTCCTTGTTCCAGTTGATGGTGAACTTCGCGCGCAGGATGCCGGCGGTGACGAAGGGACGGATGTTGAGCCGCACCCCGTCGTCGAGGTCAGGCTCCCAGCCGAGGGGCTGCTCCGCGAGCGGCTTCCAGCGCACGTAGATGTCGAAGGGAGGTTCGCCCTCGAGGATCGCGGCGAGCTTCGCCTGGAGGTCCTGCGCCGCCTTGAGCCGGCCGTCGGCGCCCGCCTCGCCCGCCTTCGCGTCGGCCCGCTGGCGCTCGATCCAGTCGCCCAGGGAGGTGTAGGTGAGCTTCTCGAGCGTGGGGCGATCGAGGCGGTGGTAGTGGAGGAGCGCACTGAAGCCGTCCTTGCGGCCGTCCCAAACGTGCCAGATGAATGGCCGGTTGTGGAAGAGACGGGCGTGCTGCTCGAAGAACTCATCGCGCAGCCAGACCTCGAGTGTGGTCACCTTGCCGCCGGTCGCTGCCAGCAGCTCAGCCCGCTTCGCGGGCGACCAGTCCGACCCGTATGCCGCCGCCATGAGTTTCTCGAGCCGTTCGGCCGCCGGCGCCTCCCCCACTGCCGGCAGGCACACGACGCCGTCGGGGTCGACGAAGGCATCGAGCGCATCCGGCTCCTGGTCGGGCCAGTGGTATCCCAGCAGGCGGGCCACCGCAACCTGCAGCGGCGCCTCCGAGCCGACGATGTTGCCCTTAAAGAGCCACTGCGTCGGGTCGTCGCTGTGCGGCTCGGGCAGACCGTTCGGGTACTGCTCGGCAGCCACCTTCGTCCAGTGGTCGAGGTCGAAGGGAACCTTGACCAGAGTGGCGTTGGTAACGTTCAGCTTGGGGTCGATGCGACGGACATCCGCGGCGTATTCCGGCGATGAGCAGTAGGCCCAGATGGCGGCAAGCCATTTCTCATCCCTCGCGAGTACGACACCGACGTTGTTGTCAAAGAGGTCGCCGTCGTACAACGAGACGCGCAGCTCTCGCATTGCGCTGACTGCGACCCCGCGGCGCCCTGCAAGGTTCGTCCCGCGCACCCACTTCCCGATCCCATTCTCTCCGAGGCGATCCTTGACGAAGGTCATGAAGGCGCCACGACCATCCTCCCAGAGGAAGACGTGCTCACGCCCGCCGTAGAGAGCCGTCGCCTCGACGGTGCTTTGTTGCCGAGTCCAGCGCGAGTCGATAGCCTGTTCCCAGAAGCACCGCCCAAAACGGGGGTAGTCTCCACTTTGGAGACCGGCTCTTCCTTCCGCGTATGTCTCGAGCGTGTCACCGCCCGACGGCTCGCTCAGAACGATTCGAGCGTCGGACTCCGAAAGCAGCTTCGACTGCGTCACGAACCGCATCGGCCCCGACCGCAGCGCGGTCTCCTTGGAGTCCGGCCCGGGTTCGGCGGACACATCAAGGCCTGCGAAAACAGACCTGCCGAGCGGTGGGCTCCCGAGCGCGGTGACTAGAGCTGTGAATGCGCCAGCGGCGGCAACAGAGCGGAATCCGTGTTCGCCAATCCGCGCGACGAGACGTAGCGTTTCTTTGGCAAGAAAGGAACGCCTCAGCCGGCGATAGGTGCCGAGGAAGAGCCAGTTCTGTGGCGTCACCATCGCAACGGCACCGGCTGCTCTCAGCGATTGAAGGCCTCGCTCAACTAAGCAGGTGGCGAGATCGTACTGGCCCTCTGCGTACGTTACCCTGCAGTATTCGCGGAGCGTCTCGTCCTGACCGCCGTGAGCGAGAAACGGCGGGTTAGTCGTTACGAGCCAGTAGCGGCCGGCGAGGAGGCGAGCGGCCTTGGCCGTGCCTTCAGCATCGGCGCCGAAGACAGCGGCCGCAGGATCGTCGGTCTCGTGGGCCAGGGCGCGGTCGAGCGCGGCGAGCAGCGCGTCGGGATCGACCGCCCAAAGACCCTCGCCGGCCACGGACCGCGGATCGATGAGGCTGCCCAACTCGGGCGCATCCTGGAAGAGCGCGTAGAGGCGCTCAAGCCCGGCGCGCAGCTGCTCGTCAGATCCGGCGAGGCGGCGCCAGTCGTCGAGCTGGCCTTTCACGGCGATGCCGGAGCAGGCGATGTTCGGAACCGGGAGCGCGCGATACCCACCGGCGGACTTCCAGGCGTCGAAGGCCAAGGCGAAGGCGGCGAGTTGGGTGCAGCGCGGATCGAGCTCGAGCCCGTAGAGGTTGTCGCGCAGGACGGCCTCCGCAGCAGCCGCAGGCGCGAGCTGTTCCTCCTCCATCCGCATCTTGCGCAGCATGTCCGCGGCGGCAACGAGGAAATGCCCGGATCCCATGCAGGGGTCCATCACCGTGATCTCCGCCGCGTGGTCGGGCCAGCCCTCGAAGGTGCCAGCGGCCGGGGTCCCGTCGTCGCGGAAGCGCAGGTACTCCCACTCCCGCAGCAGCGGGCTCTTCGGATGACGGCCCGCCCACCAGGCACCCAGCGAGTTCTCCAGCAGGAAGCGCACCATGTAGTGCTCGGTGAAGAGCTGGGTGACCGGGGCGAGATCGGCCCCGCCGATCTTGCGGCCCGAAGCGTTCACCTCGGCCTTCCGTTTGCTCTGCCAGAACTGGTAGACCCAGCCCAGGGCGTCGTCGGCGGTGAAAACCTCGGCCGGGAGAGCTTTCAGGATGGCCTCGAGCCGCAGGCGATCATCGGGCGCGAAGATGACCCGGGTGGTGGGGTCGGCCGTCCCGAAGATGCCGGGCAGCATCTCGGCGGCGTAGCGGGCGGCGAGGACCCAGGGATCGGGCTCGCCTTGTTCCCGGGCGAGCTCGGCGACGTCGTCCAGCGAGACCGGCACGCCCGACGCCGGCTCGACGAGGAGGCCGTTCTCGGCGAGGAAGCGGGCGAACAGCATGCGGTGCCAGGCGGCATAGGCGACCTCCTCGCGGAGCGCTGGGATGCCGGTCGGCATGTCGCTGTTCCCGAGCGAGCGGGCACGCGCGCGCAGCTGGACGCGCAGCGCCCGGTCGCCGCTCGAGAGGGTGTCGGGTGCTCGATCGTCCTCGACCCTCAGCACGGCGAGCGCGTGGGCCGCCCCCGTCTCGGCGACATCGCGGGCCTCGGTGACGGCGCGCTCGAGGGCACGACGCAGATCGACCGGCAGGGGGGCCATCAGAGGATCACCGTCTTGTGCTCGGCGAGGTGTGGCAGCACCGTCTCCCGCACCCGCGCCAGGTAGGCGTCCAGCTCTGGCTCGTCGTGGATCACCGCCGCCTCGTGCGGGATCTCGACCGTCGGTGCCTGCTTCTGTCTCGCCGCCCGGGCGAGCGCGGCCGCTGCCTGGTTCGAGACCGCCTGGATGCGGAACTGCCAGTCTCCGAGCGGCGTGGCATCGAGCGCCGCCAGGAGCTCGTCCGCCGTTCCCACGTCCAGCGCCGAGCGGCCGTCCAGGCGTTCGGCGCGCAAGATCTCCTCGCGAGCCGCCGGATCCAGGTCCTGCCAGTCCCGTTCTCGCTCGAGCGCGGTGATCGCGGCGTCCCGCGCCGTCGCATAGGCCGCCTGCCGTTCCTGGAGCTCCGAGCGCAGGGCATCGGTGAGCTCGGCCAACACCGGGGCCAGTGGGTCCGGATCGGCGAGCAGGGTCCGCGACACCTCGATGGCCGTGAGCGTCGCGGCGACAGCATCATGGAGCGGCAGCCCCCGGGCATGCGCCAGCAGCCGCTTGGCCTGCGCCCATTCCGCAACCCGCACAGGGACCAACGCGGCGGCCGACGTCCATGCCGCGGCAAGCTCCTCCAGCTCGCCACGTGCGGCGGCCACTGCGACGAGCTGGGCGTTGCCGGCGCGCGCCTCGAGATCACGGAGGCGCTCGGTGGAAGGGCGCGGCGGGAGTGGCGCGTCGCCGCCCGCGTCGCCGGCGAGCTGATGAAGCGACTCGAGCACGAGCGCCGTCAGCTCGAGGTCGTCGTGCCCCTGGATCTTGTGGCCCAGGTGCTGCGCCAGGCCGCGCACCGCGAGGCGGTCCGCCATCTTGGGCTGGATCGACTGGGGGCGAAACTCCACGCTCCCGATCTCGTTCTGCCGCATCTGCCTGGCGTTCACGACGGTGCCGTTGTGCTTCGCCTCGACCTTGTCGGCTGCGGTGAGCACGAGCAGCGCGGCATCAACCGCGTCCTTGGGCCAACCGTACGAAGGTGCGGTGAAGCGCCTGTGCAGCTCCTGGCCGCGCTTGCCGCCCTGCGGGATGGCATCCAGCACGGCGCGCACCACCGGGTGCGTGTCGGGCTCGCCCACGTGCCCCACGGCCGCCAGCGGGTTGGCGTTGCCCTTGGCGACCGCGTCGATCACCCTCGGCCAGGCGGCTGAGTCGGCGAGCGCGAATTCCGGGTAGAGGCGCAGGACCGCGCTTTCCAGTGCCGCCGCGACGGAGGCCGTGAGGGTCGGCGTCGTGGCCGGCTCGCTGACCTCGGCGCCGCCGGCGAGGAAGACGCGGGCGCCGCCGAGTACCTCGGCCGCGAGCGCCGCCACGGTCTGGCGCGCGACCTCCCGGCGACTGGCGATGCTGGCGCGGGCGGCGATCCCCTCCGGCGTGGTGGGGGTCGCCTTCCGGTCCACCGTGCGGCTGGCCGCCTCGGCGGCGACGATCGATTCGGCGAGTTCTGCGCTGCTCGCCCGTGGGACGAACACGAAGACCGTCGGGGAGCTGACGCCCGCTGCACGCGCCTGGTCGAGGACGAGCTTCTCGGTGACGTCCCAGCCCGTCTGGATCCAGACCGGCACCTCGTCGTCCTGGGGACGGGGGTCCTCCTGCCCGAAGAAGAGGCGGTACTTGCGCGCGACCTTGGAGGCACCCTGCACCAGCCGCAGGCCCTTGAGCGCGACCTCGAACGCCGCGCGCAGGGCATCGTCCCGCTGCCCCGCGATCCACCCGTCATCCGCGGCCAGCTCGCGGCGGTACGTGTCGAAGTCGGCCTGCCACTCCGCGTCCACGATGTTGCGGAGCCGGTACTCACCGTCCACGCTGGAGAGCACCGCATCCTTGACCAGGGCCGCGGTCGCGGCGCGCACCCGCGGGTCGAGGGCGGGCCGATCGGCCCGCAGGTCGGCGATCAGCGCGTCGATCAGCATGTCGTCGGTGGCACGGACCCCGGTAGGTTTCGCGCCGTCGCGAGGGAGCCGCTCGAAGAGGTAGGTCACCTTGGCGATCCGCGCCTTCAGCCGTCCCTCCTCGGTCCCGTCGTCGAGGCGCGCGATGAGCTCGTCGGTGTCGCGGGGCAGGGTGGGCGTGCCCAGGAACTCGTCGCGCTTCTGGTCGTAGATCGCGTCGAGGGCGACCACCGTGCCGAGCTCGCACTGCGCGATGCCCTTGGTCGCATCGAGGACGTCGCGCAGCTGGGTGCGCAACTTGGTCGCCCGGCCGCCCGAGTCGATGGCCCGCACGATGGCCTCCCAGAGGCGGCGGCGAGCGGGCAGCAGCGGGTAGTCCGACACGAGTACCGAGCCATCCTCGGCGGTCGCCGCGATCGCGGATCCGGCGAACTGGCGGCTGATCTCGCCCCTCGTGCGCTCGAGCACCGCGGCGACGGCGGGCTCCATCGCCGGCTTCTTGCGGAGCACCACCGAGCGCACGACCCGGTTCACGTCGGCGTCCCGCAGGGCGACCTCCACAGTGAAACGGTCCTGCAGGCGCTGCAGGTTCGCCGTCGCGCGCAGGGCCATCTGCCCCGCGCCCACCACGAGCAACCGGGAGCCGAACTTGGCGCACATCGCCTCGACGAGCTGCTGCATCTCCCAGGTCTTGCCCGGGTCGTCATTCAGGAAGAACTGCAGTTCGTCGAGCACGAGGAGGGTGAGCGGGATCTCGCCGTCGTGGGTGACCCGAAGCGTCTCTTCGAGAACCTGCAGGAAGACGTCGCGCTCGAGATCTTCGACGGTCGGGAAGGCGGCGCGGATGCTCCGGCGCACCTCGGCCGGGTTCGGGGCGTAGTCGGGCTTGGCGGCCAGGATCGCGTTGGCGAGCTCGTCGGACACGTACATGTCGAGAAGTTCGCCCTCGAGCGTGCGGCCGGCCGCCGCTAGGTGCGCAACCACCGCCTCGAGCAGGCCGTTCTTGCGCAGCCAGAGCACGAGGCGCGCCGCCTCGTACGTAGTGGGCAGCCCGGCCGCCGCGAAGACGATCGACAGGATCGAGAGCGCGCCACTGCTGCCGCCGGCGTCCAGCGCGCCTGGCGCGGCGAAGCGGCCACCGAACTGGTTCGCCCGTGTCTTGAGCTCGGCGAGGTGCTCCGTGATGCGGGGGGTCAGCCCCACGAGGCCCGACGCGCGCGCGCCGTCGGGGAACTCGAGGTCGCTCCACAGCGCGGCGAGGGCCTTGAGGAGGTGCGACTTGCCACTGCCGAAGAAGCCGCTCACCCAGGCGGCCGGTTGCGAGTCCCGGTCGAGGTGCGCGAGAAAGCTCGCGAGGATCCGTTCGAGCCCGGCCTCGTATTCACCCTCCACCACGAACGAGCGCAGCTCGTAGCGCAGGACGTTCCACTCCTCGCGAGTGGTGGGCAGCCCCACCTTGGCCACGCCGTCGTTGGGGATGGTCCAGTCGGTCGGGTCGCGCTCGAGGACGTCACGCACCAGGGTCATCGCGAGGATCCCTCCGCGATCGTGATCGGAATGGCGAGGTAGTTCCAGCCGTCGCGGGCGTCGAGGAGGCGGTAGTTGCCGTGCTCGAACGACCCGGGGAAGAAGACGAGGAGCCGACCCCGGACGTCGGGGGCGACGTCGCCGACGAGCTTCGACACGTGCAGCATGGGGAAGAGCGCGCCGACCCCCGAGAGTGCCACCACCGTGTCGGCGTCGGTGTCGTCGGCAGTGAGCACGGCCCGCACGCGCGCTTCGACCGCCGTCTCGAAGCCTTTGTAGGCCGGCTTCATCGCGTCGGGGTCCTCGAAGTACCGCTCGCGTCGCTCGTGGACGCCGAGCCAGTCGGCGAAGGCCGTGGTCAGGTCGAGGTGGCGCCAGCGTCTGCCCGCATCGGCCGTGGCCAGCCCGAACTCGGGGATCCGCACCCGGAGCCGACGCTCGATCTCGGGGGGATAGACGGCCATCCAGACCCGCTCGGGGCCCGAGATGCCGCGCGGCCAGGGACGCGTGACCCGATCGCGATAGGCCTCCAGGAGCTGCTCGACCCGATCCATCAGGCGGCCTCCCGGGTCACCAGGCGATCGAGGTGCTCGAACCCGATCTCCAGCATGCCGCCCGCGGCGGCGAACTCGAGCCAGCCACGGCGCGCCCCCTCCTCTGCCAGGCCCCGCATCAGCGACGGATCGGCGTCGAGGAGCTGCGTCCAGGGCGTGGCGAACAGCGCCGGCCCGGCAAGGCCACCGAGATGACCCAAGTAGAGGGCATAGATCGCGGCGGCCGGGCGAGCCAAGACCCGGCGGCGCAGCTTGGGCCCCGCGCGGCGCGCGGCGTGCAGATGTCCGCTCTGAGTCCACGTGCTCGCGAGGTTCCGGCCGATCCGCGCACGCACCCCGGGCGAGAAGCGTTCCGGGAAGGACGCTTGGACCACGGCCGTGAGCTCGTGGGCCCCGACTGGTGTGCCGGGCTCCGCCTGCACGATCGTCTCGGCCGTGCAGCGCACCAGGGGATCGCGCGCGGCCGCGCAGAGGAGCGCAAGGAGCCGCTGGCTCGCGGCGTCGTCCGCCCAGAGGGCGCGGAGCGCGGCGAACAGCGGCACCTCCGGCCGGAGTGCGTACAACTCACGGAGGTGGCGCAGCGACTTCCGGCGGGTGGCGAGCGTAGCCTTGCCCAGCACGTTGTCGTCCACGATCGCCCCCGCGTAGTCGGGATACGTCGCGCTGGCGGGACAACTGGCGAGCAGCGCTTCGAGGTCGTCGAACATCATGGTTCGGCTGGTGTGCGTGCCGGCCGGTTCATTCGACGCGCCGGCCGCGAGCAGAGACGGAGAGACGTCCAGGCGCATGCACTCCTCCGGGCGTGCCAGCCACGCCCTCATGAGCGGAGATCCGCCCGCAGTCTACCCACGGCTAAAGGTCGTTCGAGCGGCACCCGTGCGCGGCACCTCCCCACCTCGCCGTGCCCGCGGTCCCCCATCATCGCGCAGGCGCAGCGACAGGATCAAGCGCTGGTGTGCCAGCTTGTGCGGCACGGCAACCGGGGCTGGACGAGGTTGTGGTGCGCCGCGGCACCGGCGCGTGTCGCACGGGTCGCCCGGAGAGCTGGGCAATTGCCGCACGCTCGCGCACATGGAGCTGCCGCTGCGGCTGTCCGGCGCGCTGCGGAGCCCCGTCGCGGGGAACGCTATCACCGTGCTGCGTGCAGAGGCTCGTGGCCGCCCCGTGGCCTGGCTGGCCGCCAGGCCACGGGGCAACTGGAGTTACTGGATCGCGTTGGCATGCACCTTGAGCGCGGTGCCCACCACGTCGATGGGAGCGCAGTACGCGGCGCTCCCGCAGTACTCCTGCTTGTAGCCGTCTCCGGAGACGGTGTTGTTGATGATCTTGTCGTTGACGCCGTAGTAGTCCGAGATGCCGGCCTGATAGCCGTCCGGGTAGCCGTTCCCCGACACGTTGTTCAGCGCATTGTTGCTGATGGTGTTGTTCACGACCTTGATGTTGGTGGGCACGGTCGGGATGCCGTAGTCAGCGGTCAGGTTGCTGAGGTAGACGCCCACGTCATTGCCGGCGAGCGTGTTCCTGACGACCTGCAGGCCCGTCGTGTACGCGGCGCCGTATCCAGGGCCGCCGACCACAAGGATCCCCGTCGAGACGGCATCGTTCGTGCCCGTATACGAGTTGCCGAGCACGGTGTTGCCGGTCGCGGATCCGCTCGCGCCGTACCCGAACTGGATCCCGTTCTGGGCGATGAAGGGCACGGGGCCGAGGCCGGTCACCGTGTTGCCGGTCACGTCGACGTCGGCGTTCGTTCCGTTGACGACGATGCCGCCCTTCTGGTAGGCAGAGATCGTGTTGCCGCTGACCGTCCCGCTCACTGTGCCGCTGGTGTTGTAGCCGTCGTAGTAGACGGCCACGCCGTGCTGGGCACCGTCGAACGGGGAGTCACCGATGTCCGAGATGGTGCTACCGGTCACGTTGACCGCCACGTTGCCGGTGATGCCGTCGACGAAGATGCCGTAGTACTGGGCGTTCGTGATCGATGTCCCGGAAACGGTGTAGCTACCCGGAGTGCTGTAGTACACGCCGATCTGGCATCCACCGGCGTCAACCGTCGCGCCTGACAGCGAGCCCGGGTTGACCGCTGCTGCGCCCATATCGCCCTTGCTGGTGGTCACAGTCGTGCACGTCGCTGTCGCCGTCGCCACCCCAGGCAGTCCCGCCGCGACCAGGGTTGCCAGCAACGCAGCACTGGTCATCATGCCGATCAATCTGCGCACAGGGCGTCCTCCTTCTTCCTGCAGCGGTCCGGAGCCGGCCGCGGCCCCGGCACCCGCCGGCGCCCCCCGAGCGACGCAGTACGAACGTACTGGATGATCGCGGGGGCGATTCTCCCATGCTGCTCAACCTCTTTGTCAATCCATAGGCAGCCTTCCCGGTGCCACCGAGCACCGCTTCGATCGACCGTGTTCCGTCTGCAGGAACCACGAGCGGCGCCGCAGGCCCAAGGCCCTCGCAGCGGTCGCGCCCTGCCCTGTCATCGGCTGGCACCCGCTCGCCGATCCCATCGCCCCGCCTCCACGACCCTGGCACCGACTTCTACGCTGGCCCCATCGGCCGGGACCGCCCGACCCGTCAGTTCCTCCACCAGCTCCACGTGCGCGCCAGCGGATCACGCTCCCCCCGCTGCCGATGGTGCCGGGGCTCACTCGTCGGGCAGCGGCGCGCGCGCCGGGCGGATCTCCTCGGCCACCAGGTCGCCCGACTCGCGCAGGCGTACGGCGAGTGCCTCGATCTCGGCGCGGTGGGCCACCACGAGGGTGCGGGCGCGGGCCCGCTCGATGGTGAGCACCTCGCGCACCGCGCGGTACTGGTCATCCCCCGCCGCGGTGTTGCGGGCCACCCAGCCCACCGACACCGGCTGCCAGCCGCCGTCCCCCGCCTCGACGATGGCCAGGGCGAGCGCGGTGGCACTCGTGAGATCGGGCCCGGCCTCCAGGGCGTCACCCAGGATGACCACCTCCCCCTCGCTGCCCGCGAGGGTGGCCGCCAGGAGATCGCGCAGCGTGCGGGTGGTCCGCACGAGGCCCTCCCCCACCTGCACGGTGCCCTCCCGCGCGCTGGCGCTGACCGCCTCGACGGGCACCCCGAGGGCCTCCGCGACGACCCAGTGGGCCGCCTCGTGGACCGCCACCCGCGCGAGGTCGCCGACCGCGGGTTCGTCCTCGATGCGCCCGGCGCGGGCGAGCGCGGTGCGCAGGTGGCGCCAGCGCACTCCCGCGTCGGGGCCCTCCTCGGCAATGGCCAGGGCGACGGCGTCCTCGAGGGCCTGGCGAATGTCGGCGTAGCTCGTGCCGGCGCCCACGAGGCGCGCGGCGCGGCGGATGTCGATGGGCTCGGCCGTGCGGATCTCGACGAGCCAGCGGGCAAAGGCCGCCTCGCGCGCCGCGCGGTCTGGCGCGGGGACCTTCACCCAGTACCCCAGGCGTCCGGCCCGCACGAGCGCCGGGTCGAGCTGATACGGCGGCGTGCTCGAGCTGCCCACCCAGAGCGTGCGGCCCCGGGCCCGCTGGTCGAGCCCGTCCATGCAGGCGAGGGCGGCGGCGAGGGTGCCCACCCGCGCCTGCGTGCTGCGCGGGCGCGCCCAGGCCGCGTCGATCTCGTCGATGTACACCACCACCATCCGGTCACGCTCGACGCTGAGCCAGCGCCCGAGCTCGCCGAAGCGCCCGGGCGTGAGCTCGGCCGCGGGGACCGCGTACGCCGCGATGTCCGCCGTGCGCCGCAGGTCCGACACCAGGGCGCGGCAGAGGGTGGTCTTGCCGTTGCCGGGCGGGCCCCACACGAGCACCCCGCCCGGGGAGGCCCGGCCGCCGGCCGCCTCGATCGCCGCGGGGTGGCGCAACCGCGCCACCACGGCGCCGAGCTCGCGCTTGGCCGCCGCGAGGCCGAGCACGTCGTCCCAGCTCGCGGCCTGCTCGGGCACCCGGTACACCTCGAGCCAGGCCGGTGCGCTCATCGTGCCGCCTCCGCACGCTCGGGCCCCGCCGGATCGCCCTCGGCGCGGGCCCGGTTGGGTCCCCGGCGCAGGCCGGCCCCGGCGACGGCGGCCCGCAGGGCCTCGCCATCGAGGGCGCCGCCGGCCGCCGGGCTGAGCTCGTCGGCGGAGAGCTCGTACATGGACACGTCGCCGATCGCCCCCGCCAGGTAGCGGACCACGTACGTCTTGCCCACCCCGGGCGGACCCCAGAAGAGCAGCCCGCGCGGCGCGCGTGCCCGGAGCGCCGCGGCCGCCGCCGAGTCGCGCAGGCGCCCGACGAGGCGCTCGATCTCGGTCATCACGTGCCCGATGCCGACGATCTCCGCGCGCGCCACGCTGCGCTCGAGCCGCACGCGGTGCGCCTCGAGCCAGTTCGGATCGAACCGCTCGTCCATGCCGGGGTCCCTCCCTCCTCCGTGGCGGGGTCAGCGGCCCGCCGGCCAGTGGCACGCCCCGCGCTCCCGGGGCCCGCCGCGGTGCGCGGCGAGGATCGCCGCCAGCAGCCCGAGCGCGCCGTCGGCCCGCCGGTGGCCGCGGTGCCGGTAGGTGCGGCTCCAGTGCCGCCGGCCCTGCGCATCCAGCGTGGCGACGCGAAAGGCGTAGTCGGCGACCTCGGGGGTCCCGCCGACGTCGGCGATGTCCACCAGGTGGAGCGTGCGGCGCGCCGCGACGATGCCGTACGGGAGGAGCTCCACGGTCACGCGCAGCACGACGCCCACCCGCCTGCCAGCCGCCCGAGGCTGCCGCGCCGCTCACCCATCGATCCGCTCCCGGCGTCCCGTCGCCCTCCACCGCTGGCTCGGGCGTCGCCGCGCCGGGCGAGGACGAGGCCCGGATCGACCGACATGCGTGCTGCTCCTCCTGCCCCGTGATCTGTGCGGCGGGGCGCCCGGTGGGCCGTCTGGCGGCCTACGGCGCCATCGAACCCGATCGCCGCGCCGGCGTCGAGCACCGCTGTGCCCGTTGTGCCCGAAATGCCCGCTGCGGCCTCGCCGCGGGCGCCGGCGGCAGGACCGCGCCCATCCCCGCCAGGAGTCGCCCGGTGTCGGCCAGGTGGCCCTCGCTTGACGCCGGCGTGCGAGCGCGCCGAGATCGGGCGCATGGGCTCGATGGACGACTGGATGACGGTGCCCGAGATCGCCGCCGCGCTCGGCGTGCGGCCCATGACCGTGCGCCGCTGGATCCACGAGCGGCGCCTGCGGGCGGCGGCGATCGTCCACGAGTCCGGCCGCACGACCCTGCGGGTGCGCCGGGCGGACTTCGCGGCCTTCCGCGACGCCCGGATCCGCGACACCCTGCGCGATGACTGGGAGCGCTAGGCAGGCGCCCCGAGGCCGCGCCCGATGGTGCCCCGGCTGGCGCATCCGATCCCGCCGGGTTCGCGCCGGGCGCCGGGCGGGCCGGATGACGCAGCGACACGAGTGCCCCCACCCCCGCCGGGTCAAGCGTCGGGGGACGCTCTCGTACAGGTCGGGAGGCGCCCTCGTACAGGTCGACGGAATCGAGACCGCTGGCGGGATGGCCTCCCGTACAGGTTGTTCGGGCCTGCCCACAGGCCCCAACCGCGGTCTCGTTTCGACCGGCGGCATGACCCGCCAGCGCTGAACGTGGCGACGCATCTGCGGTGGTCTGACGGAAGAATGGGGAGGCCGGGCGTGAGCCCGGCCTCCCCGGCTTGCGCGCGGACTGATGTGGGTCACTTGGTGAACGTGAAGTCCGCCTCGTGGGTGGTCCCG
>JAJYNP010000280.1 GCA_021786265.1 Chloroflexota bacterium | reverse complement strand
CCGGATTCACACCGGCTTCGCGGATCCCGCGGTCCTGTTCTGTGGTTGTCGCCGGAGTCTACTCCTGCGGCGGGTCCTGGACGCCGGGTGCGGTGCTGGCGGGTGCGGTGCTGGCGGGTGCGGTGCTGGCGGGTGCGGTGCTCGCCGACCCGGCGCCTGTGGTCGCGGCACCCGCGCCCATGGTGCGCAGCTGCCGCCGGAGCACCTTGCCGACTCCGCTGCGCGGCAGGGCGGGAACGAACTCCACCAGCCGCGGCACCTTGTACCCGGCCAGGTTCGCGCGGCAGTGCTCCACCACCATCTCGACCGTCAGTTGGGCACCCGGACGGGGCACCACGAACGCCTTCGGCACCTCGCCGAGCCGCTCGTGGGGGGCCCCGATCACGGCCGCGTCGGCGATCAGCGGGTGGTCGTAGAGCACCTCCTCGACCTCGCCCGGCCAGACGTTGATGCCGCCCACGATGATGACGTCCTTCTTGCGGTCGACGATGCGGAAATAGCCGTCCTCGTCGCGCGTCGCGATGTCACCGGTGCGCAGCCAGCCTTCCTCGTCGAGCACCAGCGCGGTCTCCGCCGGGTTCTCGTAGTAGCCCTTCATGACCTGTGGGCCGCGCACGAGCAGCTCGCCCTCCTCGCCGGTCGCCACCTCCCGGCCGTCCTGCAGCGAGATCACCTTCGCGTCGGTCGAGGGGAACGGCACGCCGACGGTGCCGGGGCGCCGGTCCCCGTAGAGCGGGTTGGAGTGGGTGACCGGGCTCGCCTCCGAGAGCCCGTAGCCTTCGACGACCCTCCCCTTCGTGACTGCCTCGAACCGCCGCTGGACGTCGGCGGGCAGCGGCGCGCCCCCGCTGATGCACCCGTCGATGGACCGCAGGTCCAGCTGCGCCGCACGCGGATGCGCGGCGATGGCCTGGAACATCGCCGGGACCCCGGGGAACATGCGCGGCCGTTCGTGGGCGATCGCCTCGAGCATCTCCTCCGTCTCGGGGCGGGGCAGCAGCACCTGCCGCTGGCCCAGGAGAATCGCCATGTTCATGGCCACGGTCAGGCCGAAAATGTGGAAGTACGGCAGGGCGCCGAGGACGGTCTCACCGGGCGTCGCCCGGGGGAACCAGGCAGCCACCTGGACCGCGTTGGCCACCAGGTTGCGGTGCGTGAGCATGGCGGCCTTCGGCACGCCCGTGGTGCCGCCGGTGGGCTGCAGCAGGGCCACGTCGTCGGGACCCGCGGCGGACGGGAACGAGGACGGATCCGCCCGGTCGATGAGCCGCGCGAGGTGGGGCATGGCCGGCGTGTCGGCCACGGGGTGCCAGCGGCCCTCCCGCCGCGCCTTGAGCGGGTAGAGCCGGGCCTTGATCGCGGGGAGCTGCTCGGCGATCCCGACCGTCGCGACCGGGCCGTCGATGCCCGCCTCCTCCCTCGCCGCCCGCACCCGCGGCGCGACCAGGTCCATCGCGACCGAGGCGACCGGCCGCCCCAGGCGGACGAGGTCGAGGATCTCGCGCGGCACGTAGAGCGGGTTCATCGGCATGCCGACGGCCCCCGCGCGCAGCAGCCCGTAGAAGGCCACCACGTACGCGGGGCACGTGGGCAGGTGGAGGCTGACCACGTCGCCCGGCCCCACGCCGGCATCCCGGAACGCGTGGGCCATGCGATCGACCTGCCGGTCCAGCGCGGCGAAGGTCGTGGTGCGCCCGTAGAAGCTCAGGGCGGCCGCCGAGGGCCATCGGGCTGCCGCCTGCCGGAGCAGGCCGTCGAGCGGGACCTCGGGGATCTCGACCTCGGCCGGGACCCCCTGGTCGTAGTGCGTGACCCAGGGCCTGGGTCGTGCCATCACCGTCGCCATCCCTCGGCCTCCTCGTTCGCCGGTCCCGCGCCGGGCGCGGCCGGCTACACCCGGTAACCGCCTCGAGCCACCAGCGCTTCGGCCACCGACCGCCGGAGCGCGACCAGGTCCACCGGCTCGCGGCGGAGCAGCCTCCGCAACCCGGCCAGGACCATCCGTCGATCGTCACCCTCCTGGACCCGCGCCGCGACCTCGGCGGTCCCGCGCTCCACGGCGGCGATGCCCGAGGCGACCACCAGCCGCGCGAGGTCCGCCTGGAGCGAGTCCCCCGACGCGCGTGCCCGGAGCACCGCGGACTCGGCCGCGAACAGCGCGATGGCGATGTCGGCGACCCGGTACAGGACCTCCTGCTCGTCCTCCAGCCGCTCGCCGTAGCGCTGGACCGCGGCGCCGGCGGCGACCAGCAGCGCCGTGCGCATCGCCCGCACCTGCCGGAGCTCCTCGTCGAGCGGCCCGCCACCCTCGACCGGAGCCTCCGGCGAGACGAGCGAGTCGGCTGCCCGCTTGGCCGGCCCCAGGAGATCCAGGCGCCCCCGCATCGCCCGGCGCAGCAGCATCCCGGGCACGAGGAGGCGGTTCACCTCGTTGGTGCCCTCCCAGATCCGGTGGATCCGCGCGTCGCGGTACATCCCCGCCACGCCGGAATCCTCCATGTAGCCGTACCCGCCCATCAGCTGGAGCAGGTCGTCCACCACCTCGTTGAGGCCGTCGGAGGCGAGCACCTTGGCGATCGAGCACTCGATCGCGTACTCCTCCAGCGCGGCCCGTGCCTGCTCGGGATCGCCGTGCGCGCCGGCGAGCAGGCCGTCGATCAGCCCCGCGCTGCGGTACGTCACCGACTCCACCGCGTACGTCCGCTCTGCCATGGTCGCGACGCGCTCGCGGGTGAGGGGCAGGTCAAGCAGCCGCTGACCGAACAGGCGCCGATCGGCCGCGTAGGCCATCGCCTGGTCGATGGTGGGGCGCATTCCGCCCAGACAGCCGGCGGCGAGCTTGAAGCGGCCGACGTTCAGGACGTTGTAGGCGACGATGTGGCCCCGGCCGATCTCGCCCAGGACGTTCTCCACCGGAACGCGCGCGTCGGCCAGCGTCAGCGCGCAGGTCGACGAGCCCCGGACGCCGAGCTTGTGCTCCTCCGGCTCGACCGTCAGGCCGGGCGTGTCGCGCGGCACCAGGAAGGCCGTGAACCGTTCGCCGTCGACCTTGGCATAGATCGTGAACAGGTCGGCGAACCCGGCGTTGGTGATGAACTGCTTGCTGCCGTTGAGCAGGTAGTGGGTGCCGTCGGGCGAGAGGTCGGCGCGCGTCCGGATCGCCTGCGCGTCGGAGCCGGCTCCCGGCTCGGTGAGCGCGTACGCCGCCACGACCGAGCCGTCGGCGAGCCCCGGCAGCCACCGCCGGCGCTGCTCGTCCGTGCCGAAGAAGACGAGCGGCAGGGTCCCGATGCCGACGTGGGCCCCGTAGGTCACGGCCAGGCTCCCGGCCTCCGCGAGCCCCTCGCTCACGAGCAGCGAGGTGACCTTGTCCAGGCCGGCCCCGCCGTACGCCTCGGGCACGTCCACGCCCAGGTACCCCTGCTCGCCGAGTTCCGCCAGCAGTGCCCGGTGGGCCGCGTAGTCGCGCGCCTCCACGGCGTCGTGGCGGGGCGCGACGGCGCGCACCACGAACTCGTGGACCGCGTCGCGGATCGCCCGCTGCGTGTCGTCCAGCCGCTCCGGGGTGAATACCTCGTCGGGTGCGGCCGCGCGGATGACGAATGCCCCGCCCGGGATGTCCGGGCGGCCCGCCGAACCGGACCCGCCGGCCGCCCCCGCCTCGCCCGCTGCCCGTTCCCGCACCTCGGTCATGC
>JAJYNP010000201.1 GCA_021786265.1 Chloroflexota bacterium | reverse complement strand
TCACCTACCACTCGCTCGAGGACCGCGTCGTCAAGCGGTTCATCGCCGGGGAGCGGCGCGGATGCGTCTGCCCGCCGGAGGTGCCGGTCTGCGTGTGCGGGCGCTCCCCGCGACTGCGCGTGGTTCCCGGCACACCTGCCACGCCGTCGCAGGACGAGGTGGCGTCGAACCCCAGGTCCCGGAGCGCGCGTCTCCGGGCCGCCGAACGCCTGGCGGCGTGACGGCAACGGCGTCGGACACCGAGGAGGAGGGATCCAGGTGAGCAGTCGACACCAGCAGAGCCGGCGACGCTCGTACGGCCGGCGGCAGCACGAAGTGCGCGAGCGGCGGGACCGGCTGGAGGATCTGCTTCACGACGAGCGAGGAGTGCCCGTGCTGATGGAGCGCGACTCGGCCGCGGACCGGCTCGCCAGGCTGGCGTTCAGCGCCGCACCGCTGGGCTGGGTCGAGGGAGCGGCCTGATGGCGGTTGCCGGCGGGACGCGCTACTACCCTCTCCGTTCGCCCGCGCTGCCCCGGCGGCGCCAGGCGGCGAGGATCCGGGCAGGGCGCCGGGCCAACCGGGTCGGTCTCGCCATGGCCGCCATCCTGGTCGCCTTCCTGCTCGGCCTGTTCTACCTGACGCAGACGGTCCGCGTCGCGGCCACCAACTACGACATCGACGGCCTGATCGCCCAGCGCGACCAGATGACCCAGCAGATCCAGTCGCTGCAGGGCGACATCGCGACGCTGGGCGCCGAGATCTCCGTCACCCGGCGTGCCCAGGAACTCGGGCTCAACCCGCTGGGCGCGCCGCGCTGGGTTCGGGGTCGATAGCGACCGATGCTGGGACGGACGGATCGGCGTGGCCGCCTGGTCGTCGTCCTGGTCGTCTTCGTGTTGCTGTCCTCGATCGCCGGAGCGAGGCTGGCGTACTGGCAGGTGGCCGCGCACGAGCAGCTGGTGAGCCTTGCCCAGCAGCAGCTCGAACGGCCCTCCGTGCAGCCGGCGACCCGTGGCTCGATCTACGACCGGACCGGTGTCCTGCTCGCGACGACCGTGTACCGGGACCAGCTGGTTGCGTATCCCGACCAGATCGCGCCCGCAGACCGCCCGGCGATGGCCACCACGCTGGCGTCGATCCTGGGGCTCGATGCGAGCGGCTCGGCCGCCCTCGCGGCCCGGCTCGATTCGAACGCCGCCTACGTGGTGCTGGAGGACCAGCTCACCACGGCCCAGAGCCAGGCCGTCCAGGCCGCGCTCGACAACGGCACCCTGACCGAGCTGGGCCTGGAGCCGCAGCCGGTCCGCGTCTACCCGAACCCGGGCGGCGCCCCCGACACCACCCTGGCCAGCCAGCTCCTCGGGTTCGTCAACGACAGCGGACAGGGCCAGTACGGGGTCGAGCAGCGCTACCAGGCGCTGCTGGCCGGGCAGCCGCGGGTCGTGATGGCCGAGGACGACGTGGCCGGCCGGCCGATCGCCGGCACGGAGGTCGTGACCAGCCCCGGTGCGCCGGGTGAGAACCTGCGTCTCACCATCGACGCCGGACTGCAGCTGGCGGTGGAGAAGGAGCTGAACGCGGCCTGGATCGCGGACGCTGCGACGAGCGCGAACGCCATCGTGATGGACGCGGCCACCGGCGCCGTCCTCGCCTGGGCGAGCGAGCCCGGCTACAACGCCAACGACTACCAGGCCGTGGCCCGGCAGGCGCCGGCGGACTTCGTCGATCCGCTGATCAGCCAGGTCTACGAGCCCGGCTCGGTCATGAAGATGTTCACCGCCACGGCCGCGATCGGGCAGAAGGTCGTGACGCCCACCACGCTGATCAACGACAGCGGGGTGATGCAGGTCGGGCCGGTCCAGATCGCGGATGCCGACCGCCGGCCGATGGGCATGATCCCCTTCGAGAAGGTCATCGCCTACTCGCGCAACGTCGGCGCGGCGCGCGTCGCCCGGATGCTCGGGAGCACGGTGAACGCCGCCTCCGCCAGCCTCTACGCGTCCTGGGTCAGGATGGGGATCGGGCAGCCCACGGGGGTGGACCTCACCGGTGAGCTCCCCGGGCTCGTGACCAATCCCGCGATCACGTCATGGTCGGCGGTGGACCTGGCGAATCACGCCTTCGGGCAGGGCGTGGCGGTGACCCTGGCCCAGCTCGCCCGCGGCTACGCGGCCATGGTCAACGGCGGCTACCTGGTCCAGCCGCACGTGGTGGAAGAGGTCGGCGACCTGCCCGCACAGGTGGCCGCGCCCGCGCCGGTCATGAGCCCCGAGCTCTCGGCCACCCTGGTCCGCCTGATGCGGTACACGGTCACCACCGTGCCCTGGTACGCCGCCTGGACCCTGATCCCGGGCTACGACGTGGGAGGCAAGACCGGCACCGCCCAGATCTGGGATCCGAAGACCGGCAACTGGATGGCCAACCACTTCGACTTCTCGTTCGTGGGCTACCTCGGGCGTGAGCACCCCGAGCTGATCATCGCGGTGGAGATCGACCACAGCCGGCCGGACATCATTGCCCAGGGCGTGTTCCAGCAGAACATCACCTCCAACGAGCTGTTCCGCCGGATCGGCCGGGACGCGATCCAGGCTCTCGACATGGCTCCGCTGCCGGCGTCGTCGCCGAAGGCCGCGACCCCGACGCCCACCCTGCCGGCCGGCGAACCCACCCCGGTCCCCACGGTCGCCCCGCCGTGGAGTGGCGAGGTGCCGGTCGCCACATCCTCCCCCGGGCCCCCGTAGCGGGGCCGCCATGCGAGAATGGCCCCTGACCGTGAGTGACGCCCCGAGCCCCGGAACGAGCGCCGCCGATGCCCTGGACGGTCCGGGGATCGCGGCCATCACCGCCGGGCAACTCCTCCGTGCCGCTGCCCGCCCGGTTCGCCGTGCCGCGGTCGATTCGCGGCGCGTGGAGCCCGGGATGCTGTTCGTGGCGCTGCCCGGCGAGCACACCGACGGTCACCGCTACCTCGCGGACGCGGTCCGGCGCGGGGCCGCCGCACTCCTGGTGACGCGAGACCTGCCGTCCGACGAGCTCGATGCGCTGGCGTCGGGCAGCCCGGCCGGATGCTCGATCGTGCGGGTGGCGGACGGCCTGCCGGCCCTCCAGGCGCTCGCGGCCGCCTGGCGCGACCGGTTCGACCCGCTGGTCGTGGGGATCACCGGGTCCATCGCCAAGACGTCGACCAAGGAGGCGGTCGCCACCGTCCTGGCGGAGCGCCGCCGCGTGCTGCGCAACCAGGGGAACGAGAACAACGAGATCGGGCTGCCGCTGACGCTGCTCCGCCTGGAACGCGGGCACGAGGTGGCGGTCCTCGAGATGGGGATGTACGTGCCGGGCGAGATCGCGCAGCTGGCGGCCATCGCGCGGCCGCGCGTCGGCATCGTGACCGCCGTGCGCGGCGTCCACCTCGAGCGGGCCGGATCGCTGGATGCCATCGAGCAGGGCAAGGGGCAGCTGGTGGAGGCCCTGCCGCAGGACGGGACCGCGATCCTCAACGCCGACGACGAGCGCGTGCGGCGCATGGACCGGCGAACCCGTGCGCGCGTGCTGACGTACGGCTTCGCCGAGGGTGCGGACGTCACGGCCCGATCGGTGACATCGCTGGGGCTCGAGGGGATGCGGTTCGACCTGCGGCTGCCCGGTGGGGTCGGGCGACCGGTGCGGATCCCGGTGCTGGGGCGCCACGGTGTCCACAACGGGCTCGCCGCCGCCGCCGGGGTCGCCTGCGGGCT
>JAJYNP010000267.1 GCA_021786265.1 Chloroflexota bacterium | reverse complement strand
TCCCGCCCAGCACCGCAGCGGTGAACGCGAAGAGGCCCGCGTAGAAGCCCTGGTTGAACACGGCGTAGCCGAAGTAGAGGGCCCAGACGATGCCGCCCGCGCCCGCCAGCGCGGAGCCGATGAAGAAGGTGATCGCGATGGTGAGGTTGATGTCGACGCCCATCAGCTGGGCGGCCTCGCGATCCTGCGCCGTGGACCGCATGGCCCGGCCGAGCCGCGTGCGCCCGATGAACGCCTGCAGGGCGATCATCAGGACGACGGCCACCAGGACGATGAAGACGTTGAGATACCCGATCGACGCGCCGGCGACCGAGAACCGGGCGTTCAGCGTGAAGATCTGCGGGGAGTTCACCGGCGACGGGCCGAAGAACGCCTGCATGATGTTCTCCAGGATGAACGACACGCCGATCGCGGTGATCAGGGGTGCCAGCCGCGGGGCGTTCCTCAGCGGCCGGTAGGCGACCCGCTCGATCACCACGCCGACCATGCCCATGATCCCCATCGTGAGCAGGAACAGCGCCAGGAGCACGAACGCCAGCTCGATCGGGTTGTTGATCGCACCGTTGAACCCGGCAAGGGTCAGCAGCCAGAGCGCGACGAAGGCCCCCAGCCCGAAGACGTCCCCGTGGGCGAAGTTGATCAGCTCGATGATGCCGTACACCATCGTGTAACCCAGCGCGACCAGCGCGTAGATGGCGCCGATGGTCAGGAAGTTGGAGAACTGCTGGGGGCCGACCAGGAGGTACGCCACGATCAGGCTGACGGCGATCACCGCGAACAGCCTGAACTGACTCCCCTGGAGGCGACCCGGGAGGGGGATCGATCGTTGCATCTGCATCAGGCGGTTACCCGGTGCGGCCCTGCGGGCGTCTGAGAGCGGACGAGGGCCGGGAGAGCGTCGAGCTCCCCCGGCCCTTCGAGCCGATCGGCTACTGGCTGGCTGCCGGAGACGCCTGGCTGCTGCTGGCGCCGAAGTCCTGCTGCCGGACGAAGACCCAGTCTCCCTTTCCACCGGCGGCGGTCATGTCCGTCTTGTAGAAGGAGATGATGTGCTGGCTCGTGTCGCCGTTCGAGTCGAACGAGATCGTGCCCAGCTGGGTGACGAACTTGTTGGCCGGGTTGGTCGCGTACGCGCGGACTGCCTCGCGCAGAGCGGCCGGGGAGGTGGCCGTGGCGGCCACGTTCTTCAGGGCCTGGAGGATGACCTGGGTGCAGGCGTAGGCCGAGGCGCTGTATGCGCCCGGCTCCGCGCCGTAGGCGGCCTTGTACGCGTCCGAGAACGCGGAGGCGTTCGGGATGTCATGGGTGGCCGCGATGGTGCCGAAGGAGTTGGCGGCCGCGGGGTTGCCCGCGACCGTGATGAAGGAGCCCTGGACGCCGCCGGGGCCGTCGACGATACCGTCGCCGCCACCGAAGGCGAGGGAGCCCATGCCGACCTGCGCCATCTGCTTGCGGAGCAGGCCACCACCCGTGGCGGTCACGCCGCCGAAGTACACGACGTCCGGGTTCTGGCTCTGGACCGCCGTCAGGAGCGGCGTGTAGTCAGTGGTCGTGGCGGGCGCGCCGTCGTGCTTGACGACCGTGCCGCCGAGCTTGGCGAACTGGGTCGCGAAGACGTCGGCGAGGCCCTTGCCGTAGGTCTCGGTGTCGTCGACGACGTAGGCGCGACGCTTGCCGAGGTCCGTGTAGGCGAACTCGGCACCGGCCAGACCCTGGATGTCGTCGGTGGTCGCCACGCGGATGTAGTTGATCCGGTTCGGGAACGCCTTGCGGATGTCGAGCGCGCCGTACGCCGGCTTGGTCAGGCCCGGGTTGGTGTTGGCCGGGCTGCACTGGAGCAGGCCCGCCTGGTTGGTGATCGGGATCTCGGCGGCGCCGACGTTCGAGTTGAACGGTCCGACGATGCCGATGACGGACGGATCGGCGACCAGCGTCTGGACGTTGGTGGCGCCCTGCTGCGGGTTGTGCACGCCGTTGACCGCGTCGTCCTTGATGCTCAGCACGATGGTGTAGCCGCCCACGCCGCCGGCCTTGTTGGCCTGGTCGACCGCGAGCTGGATACCCTTCTTGGTGGGATCGCCGTTGGCGAACTCGCCGCCCGAGAGGGGCAGGTCGACGCCGATGGTGATCGTCTTGCCGCTGGCCGCGGACGAGCCCGCGGGCGCTGCCGCGGACGAGCCCGCGGGCGCCGGCGCGGTGGTTGCCGCGCTGCTACAGGCGCCGGTCACGACCACGGCCGCGACGGCGAGCGCGCCGATTCTCCTGGTCTGCATAGAAGTGCAGTCTCCTCCTCACAGCTGCTGCGCTTCCTGGATATGGACCCGCGGCGGCTGGCGGTGAAGCGGGGCGGCGGCACGGTCGCAGGGGAAACGGGGATACTCCGGATGACGACATCTCCCGGTCGCCCCTCGCAACCGGATGGGTGCCAGCATCCCGGCAGACGACGACCGGGCCCACCAGGCATCGCTGCCACTCGCCGATGGGTTAGCGTATGATAGGCGTCGGCGTTTCAAATGCAAGAGACGGTCCGGAGCGCCCCGGGCGTGTGCGGCTTGGCCGAATGGCCCGACCCCACCCGGTGCGGCGCGCTCGAGTAACGGAACCGGCTCGGCAGCGACCGGCGGCCTCGGCCGCCGCAGCGGGACGCCTGGCGACTTCCATCCGAGGTATCGCTCGCCAACGTGCAGTACCAGGTCCGCACCGCCCGGATCACCGACGTCGAACGCATCGTCGCGATGCTCGACGCGGTGACGGATCGTCCAGGCGCCGACCGCGTCCCGCTGGGGTCCGGCGATCTGCTACGGCAGCTCGTCGGCCTCCCGCACGCTGTCGTCCTGGTCGCCGAGTCCGGCCGCCGGCTCGCCGGCGCGGCCGTCCTGGCACTGCATCCCAGCGTGTCGCTGGGTGGCTTCGTGGGCACCGTCGACGTGCTCGTCATCGATCCGACCTCGCCGGCCCAGGCCGTCCGGGAAGCGCTCGTGGATGAGCTGCTCAGGTCCGGGCGCAACAAGGGCTGCGTGGCCGTCGAGACGGCTCCCACGTCCGACCCGGCAGAGCGGGAACGCTGGGTCGAACGCGGCTTCGTCGAAGCCGGTCCCCGCATGGTCCGGAGCCTCGCGCGCGTCGGCGCGCCTCCGGCGTGATCCATCCACCGGCGCGTACATGCGCCGGCACCCGGCCCGCGGGAGCGGGACCGGAACCGAACAGGAGACTTGCGTGAGCAAGAACGTCGCCGTCTTTGTCGACGTGGCGAACATCTTCTACGCCGCCAAGGCAGCTGGCGTGGACATCGACTACGTCACGCTGCTGAAGTCGGCCAGCGCCGGACGAGATCTCGTCCGCGCGTACGCCTACACGGGGCTCGACCCCGAGAACGAGAACCAGCGCCAGTTCCACGCCTTCCTCGCCCGCAACGGCTACAAGGTCGTCAGCAAGGACATCCGCAAGTACGGCGACGGCAAGGTCAAGGCGAACCTGGACATCGAGCTGGTCGTGGACCTCATGCGCACCTCGCGCAACCTGGACATCGCGGTCGTGGTCTCCGGCGACGGTGACTTCGCGCCCGCGATCCGCGCCGTGCAGCAGACCGGCATCCGGGTCGAGGTCATCAGCTTCCGCGGTAACACGAGCTCCGACCTGATCGACGTCGCCGACGTCTTCACCGACATCACGCAGATCGCGCGGGTGGAGCGATCCTCGCGAAGCGGCCGGCGCGTGGCCGCCGAGG
>JAJYNP010000186.1 GCA_021786265.1 Chloroflexota bacterium | reverse complement strand
CCCGATCACGGCACCGCCGTCGACGAAACGGACGCCCTCGTCCGGGCCCTCCGGGCGCTGCCGGCCGATCAACGCATCGTGGTGGCCCTGCGCTACTTCGAGGACTGCTCACTCGAGGAGATCGCGGCGCGCACCGGGGAACGCACGGGAACCGTGAAGAGCCGGCTCCACTACGGCTTGCGCGCGCTGCGCGCGGCCCTCGACGCCGACGCCCGGGAGGTGTCGCGGTGAACGATCAGCTGCGCGACGACGAGTTCGACCGCCGCCTGCGCGAGGCGACCCGGCGGCTGGCCGGTGGCCCCGCGTCCGCCGGCCTGCGCGCCCGCATCGCGGCGATCCCGCGCGAGCAGCCGGGGCCCGTGAGCGGCCGACGCCACTTCGGGCTGAGCGTGCGGTTCGTTGGCGCCACGGCCGCGCTGCTCGTCCTGGCCGTGGTCGCGGCCCTCCTGTGGGGAACGCTGCCACACCTCAACTGGGTCGTGCCGGGCGCGAGCCCGACGGTTCAGCCATCGGTCGAACCGTCTGCGTCTCCGTCACCCGCGGGCACGTCGAGCGCGCGCAGCGTCATCCCGTGGCTCGATGCGCCGGTCGCCGTGCCACCTTGGCCCACCCCCGTCCCGGCCACCCCGCCGCCCGGACTCATGCCCTGCCTGGCCCGGGACCTGCAGGCCCAGGTCAGCGGCTGGGGCGGCGCCGCAGGCACGACGTACTTTCGGGTGCGGATCACGAACGCCTCCGCGACCGCCTGTTACCTGCAGGGGACGCCGGATGCCCAGGTGCTCGACGGGCAGGGGCGCGTGATCCTCGACGGCGCGAAGGGCGCAGGGGTTTCCCCCAGCCCGCCGTTCGTGTCCCCTGGCAACGCCGTCGCCGTCCTGTCGCCGGGCACCTCCACGGAGATCGACATCGGATGGTCGGACTGGTGTGGACCGGCCATCTCGGGTCCGATCTCCTTTGCTCTGCTGCTCCCGCGCGAGGGCGGCCGGCTCGTGGCCGCGTGGGCGCCCGGAGTCCCGCCCCTCGATCGCGCCGTGACCTGCATGGGTGGGTCCAGCTCGGTGGTCTTCGCCGCCGGCCCGTTCGAGCCGGCGGCAACATCCGTGCCCGCCACGCCGGAGCCCACGCCGCTGCCGCTGCAGATCGTCATCGGTCAGGGGCAGGGCATCGTCGCCGCGACGGGCACGCTCCTCCGCTTCACGATCACGCTGACGAACAGCAGCCACGCGCCGCTCGACCTGCGCAGCTTCGCCGACGGGACGGCCTGCCCGGCCTACGAGGAGCTGATCGTCGGCGCGACGGCGCCGCTCAAAGCAGTCGCGTTCACGCTCAACTGCGCATCGGCCGGCCCCGTCGCACCCGGCGCGTCTGTCACCTTCGCGATGCAGATGCCGACCGCCGGTGTGCCGGCCGGCGACTACGTGCTCTCGTGGGCCCTCGCGCCACAGAAGCTCGGCCCAGCGGGCAAGACGTCGCTGACGCTTCGCTGACGGTCTGTCGTGATCGCTCGCCGCTTGTTCCGTCAGGTTCACGTGGACCACGGTCGGCCGCGTGTTCCTCGGCTGGTTCACGGCCGAGCCAGAGCCGAGCCTCGGGTATGTCCCAGCCACGTATCCGGCCTACCTCGTGCAGGTGCTCGCGCGCCCTGGCAAGGGCTATGCGTGCCAGAACATCAGCGGCAGGGTGACCGCGTCAGCGCCGATCCCGGTCCCGTCGGCCAGCGCTCCGGGGCCGTCGAGCACCTGCCTGTTCGTGGGCTGGTATGGGGCGAACGGCATGCGCAGGCACTTCGCGGACTGCGCGGGGCTGCTCGTCGATCCGCCCGCGACGCTCACGCTGCGCGTCGGGCCGGGCCAGTGAATGAACTTCCGGCGACGGCGAGCTGCCTCGATCACCCAGAAGCCAGCGACGCGACATCCACGAGCTTGGTCCGCTGGTCCTTCCGGGCAGCCTCGACCAATCCCGGCGTGAAGCCCGAGCGGCTGACGAGGACGACCTGCGGGCTCTTCACGTCGACGCCGGCCTGCGCGAGGGCGGGCAGCTTGAAGCGGTCGAGTTCGCCGAGGATCCCGACCGACATGGGGTCGGATCGCCATCGAACCTCACCGACGACAGTCACGCGGGACCCTCGTTGAACAGCCGCCCGAGGGGCGAGAGCGCCAATTCGCTGAGGGTCGAAACGGGGTCGTCGACCCCCGCAAGCTCGGCGAGGTACTTGGGCATGCCGCCCGCAATCCCGTAACCAGACCCGTTCCGTCACGACCCCTGGCGCCACGCCGCGGGCAGCGGGCCGGACTCGAGGATCGCGACGATGGCCGACACCGGCGCAGGCAGCCCGCCCTGGCCGAGCGCGATCATGCCCGTGCCGTCGGTGATCGGCGTCTTCACGTAGGGCGCCATGAGGACCCTGCCGTCGAGGGCGACCGCGAAGAAGTCGCCGACGTGCGCCGTCGACCAGTCCGCGAAGAGCCGCGTGCCCTGCGGGGTGAACCGGAGGTCGACGGCGGGACTGCCGCTCGCGTCCGTGGTCGCGTGTGCGCTGGCGATCTCGGCCGAGCCGAGCAGCGGTGCGAGCGTCGGATCGAGCGTCTCGCCGGGGTTCGGGACGGGCCTCGTCCCGCGGCCGCCGGTCGAGGTCCCGTACGTCGCGGCCGGCAGCGGCACGAACGACACCTCGCCGGTGGTCGTGAGGGCCGCGCGGACGGCGCCCTGGTCGGCAGACGCGGGCACGCGGACCGTGATCGTGTCTCCCGCGGCGATCGTGAAGTTGCCGACGCCGAGTGCGCGCAGGCGGGCCGAGAGGACACCGACGGCCTGGTCGGTCACCGACTTCGCGGGCGTGGAGACCGCGGGGCGAACGACGTAGTCGGCCATGCTGGATGGTGCTGGGGTGGCCGCGGGGAGCGCCTCGGTCGGCGAGGCGGTCGGTCCTCCGGCGAGCCCGGCTGGTGGCGTCGGCATCGGGGGCACGACATTCGCCGGATCGGCGGGGACGGGCGCGATGCTGCCGACCATCGTCGCGAAGTCGTCGAGCACGCCATCCTGCTCGAGCGTGGCGAGGTCGTGATACGTGCCGAAACCCTGGAGCTCGAGTCCGAACGGTTGGCCACCGGCAATCACGTACGCGAAGACGACGATGGTGGGCTGCTGCTGGCCGGGCATCGCCGGGATTGCGTAGATCCTCGCGTTCGGCAGCGTGCGGACGAGGCGATAGGTCCACGCGTCCTGCTGCATCATCCGCTCGAGGGCGGCCGTCCAGTCGGCGATCTCCGGGTGCTGCTCGAACAGGCCCCACTGCGCGACGATCGTGTTCGCGCCCGCGGAGGTCCCGAGCGCCTCGTAGTTCGTGACCGCGATCAGGACACCTTGCGTCCCCGCAGCCTGGAATCCCGGCGCGAGGTAAGACCGCTGCAACCCGTCGCCGCTGGTCGTCGTCCAGTTCGCCGGGCGCAGCATGCGGTAGCCGTACGCCCCGTCGGTCTGCTCGACCCAGCCGGAAACAAGCGCGCTGTGGGGGGACGGCAGGGCGCTCCCGGTGGGCGGTGCGCCGGCGGTCGGGCCCGACGGGAACGGGTGCAGGAGCACGACCGCGAGCGCGGCGACGAGCACGACCGCGAGCGCCGCGAGGGTGAGCACGAACGAGCCGCGGCGCGTCCGCGGCCACGGCACGCGCGAGTGCGGGCGCCGCCTCGGCACGTCGAGGACGGCCAGGCGGAGCTCGGGCGGCACGTCGGC
>JAJYNP010000384.1 GCA_021786265.1 Chloroflexota bacterium | reverse complement strand
CACGACCGCTGCCACGATCTGCAGCACCACGCCCGACGCCGACGTCGCGTAGATCGTCCCGAACTCGATGCCCCACAGGATGCCTGCCACGCCGGCCAGCAGGCCGCACAGGGAGAACGCGGCGAAGACCACCCACCCGTTGCGGACGCCGATGATCGACGCCGCTTCAGGATCGCTGCCCACCGCGTACAGCTGGCGCCCAAAGTGCGTGTACCGCAGCGCCAGCGCGAAGACCGTGACGATGACCACGGCGACGATCACGAAGTAGGGAATCCCGGCCAGCGTCTCGGTGGCGGGGTTCGAGTAGCCCGCGGGCAGATCCGACAGGCTGACCTGGCTGCCGTTCGCCACCACGAAGACGATGCCGCGGTAGATGCTGAGCGTGCCCAGGGTCACCACGATCGACGGCACCTTGAAGAGCGTGATGATCGCCCCGTTGGCCATGCCCAGGACCAGCGCGAGCGCCAGCCCCAGGAGCCACACCTCGGCCACGGGCAGGTGCTGCTGGCGCAGCACATCGCCGACGATGAAGGCGATGAGGCCCATGGTGGATTCGACGGAGAGGTCCACGTTCCGGGTCAGAACCACCAGCGCCTCGCCCACCGCCGCGATGGCGAAGATGGCGGCCAGCGTGGTCACCTGGTCGAGGTTGTCGGGCGCCAGGAAGTTCGGTGCCCGCAGGGTGACGAACGCGCTCAGCACGAGCATCACCGCGACCAGCGTCAGCTCCCGCGAGCGAGCCAGCGCGCCCAGCAGCGCCGCCGGCCGGCTGCCGCCGCCGGGTCGGATCGCGGTCATGCGTCGCCACCCCCGGCGCCTGTGCCGGTGGCCGGGGCGGAGACCGGCTGCGCGGCGGCGATCTGCCCGGTGGCCGCGAACATCACGCGTTCCTCGGTTGCCTCGGAGCGCGGCACCTCGGCCGAGATCCGACCCTCGTGCAGGACGAGGATGCGGTCGCTCATGGCAAGGACCTCGGGGAGGTCGCTGGAGATGAAGATGATCCCGAGGCCCGACGCCGCCAGGTCGGACACGATGCGGTGCACCTCCACCTTCGCGCCGATGTCGATCCCGCGCGTGGGCTCGTCGAGGATCAGCACTCTCGGGTTCGTGGCGAGCCACTTGGCGATGACGACCTTCTGCTGGTTGCCGCCCGACAGCGCCTGCACCAGCTGATCGACCCCGGTGGTACGGACGCGCAGGCGTTCGGCGTATCCGCGCGCCAGGGTTCGTTCGGTCGAGCGGTGCACGAGCAGGCGGGGGAAGAGGCGCGGCAGGATCGGCAGCGTGATGTTGTCGGCGATGGAGAAGTCCACCACCAGGCCGTCGCGATGGCGGTCCTCGGGCACGTAGGCGATGCCGGCGCGAAGCGCCGCGGAGGGCGACCCGAGGTGAACCGGTCGGCCACCGATGCGGATCTCGCCGGCCGACGGCGCGTCGATCCCGAACAGCACGCGGGCGATCTCCGTGCGCCCGGCGCCGACGAGCCCGGCCAGGCCGAGGATCTCGCCGGCGTGGACGGCGAAACTGACGTCACGGAAGGCTCCCGTCCTCGACAGGTCCCGCACTTCGAGCAGCGCTTCACCGATGGCCGCCTCGGCCTTCGGGAAGAGCGTGACCGCGCGCCCGACCATGAAGCGAACCAGGTCGGCCGTGGTCAGGTCGGCGATCGGGGCCGTGACCACGTGCTTCCCGTCCCGGAACACCGTCGCCCGGTCGCAGAGGGCAAAGACCTCGTCGAGCCGGTGGCTGACGAAGAGCACCGCCACGCCGCGGTCCCGCGTGCGGCGCACGATCGTGAACAGCCGCTCCACCTCGTGGGCGGACAACGAGGCGGTCGGCTCGTCCAGGATCAGCACGCGGGCATCCACGGAGAGCGCCTTGGCGATCTCGATAAGCTGCTGGTCGGCCATGGAGAGCCCGCGGACTGCCGCTCCCGCGTCCAGGCGGACGTCCAGCTGCTCGAAGAGCGCGTCCGCCTTCCGGCGCATCTCCCGCCAGGAGATGGCCCCGTAGCGGCCCCTCGGTGGATCCGCCAGGAAGACGTTCTCCGCGACGGACAGGTCCGGGAACAGCCGCGGCTCCTGGTGCACCACCGCGATGCCGAGGGCACGCGCAGCGATCGGGTCGGGGATGTGAACCTCGCGACCGTCGAGCAGGATGCGTCCCGCGTCGGGAACGTGCACGCCGGCGAGGATCTTGACCAGCGTGCTCTTGCCCGCGCCGTTCTCGCCGACCAGCGCATGGATCTCGCCGGCCCGGACATCCAGCGACACGTCGCTCAGGGCGAGCGTGGCGTCGAACCGCTTCGAGACGCCGTGCACCTCGAGGCGCGCCCGGTCGGGCGATGCAGCTCGGTCGCTCATGCCGGTCGTGCCGCGGCCGCCAGGGCCGAAGGGTCCGCCGTCCGGCCGTCTCCCTGCGACTGGCCGACCACCAGCCGAACGTCGATCCCGGACGCGCGCAGTTCGGCCACCATGTCCGGGGGTGCGCCGGCGTCGCTGATGACGCACGTGATCCGCTCGGTCCGGCAGAAGGTCGCGAACGACGCCCTCCCCCACTTGGTGTGGTCGATGATGGCGAAGACCTCGCGCGCGGGACCCACCATGGCCCGCTTGATCTGGGCCTCCTCCTCGGTGGCGTCGCTGAGGCCGGATTCGAGCGTGAAGCCGGCCGCGCCGACGATGGCCTTCTGCACGTTGATGCGGCGGAACATCCCGTCGCCGAGCCCTCCCACCAGCGAGAACGCCTCGTGGCGCACCCATCCGCCCAGCATCAGCACGCTCACGCCCGGGTAGCCGGCCAGCTCGGAGGCAATGCGCAGCCCGTTCGTGACGACCGTCAGGTGCGTCCAGCCGCCCCGCTCCTTCAGGGCGCGCGCGACGTACAGCGCCGTGGTGCTCGCGTCGAGCACGATCGCCTCGCCGTCGTGGATCAGCGCCACGGTGGCCGTCGCGATCCACGACTTCTCGTCCTGCTGCAGCCGCTCGCGGATCTCGAACGCGCTCTCCGGGAGGGCCCGGCCCACCGCCACGGCCCCGCCGTGGGCGCGGACCACGCGATGCTCCTGCTCCAGGCGCGCCAGGTCCTTGCGGATGGTGACCGCCGACACGCCGAACTGCGCGGCGAGGTCGGCGACACGGGCGCGCCCATGCTCCTCGACGACGCGCGCGATCCGATGCTGCCGCTCTCTCGCGAACTCGTCAGCGACCGCGGCCTGTGCCTTCGCCACACCTCACCCCGCGCGAAACTGGTCTGCGGTTCATTACGAGAGGCTTCCGGTCGGCCGACAATACCGGCAGCAATCTGCGGTGTCAACACAATGATTCGAAAGCATTCAAAAGAGCGCGGGTGCGTGCTATGGTTCGTCCCGACACTGCGCGTGCGCGGTGCTGCCGTCGGCACAGAAGCGCACCTCGACGGGCTGGAGGCAGATCCTTGACCACCATGACGAACCCACGCGCGGACGCCAGCGGGCAGGGAACGCCCGCGCAGGTTCGCGAGCTCCTGGAGCGCTCCCATCGCCTGGGCGCCGATCCCCGCAACACCAACTACGCGGGTGGCAACACCTCGGTCAAGAGCACCGCCACCGATCCCTCCACCGGGCAACCCGTCGATCTCATGTGGGTTAAGGGCTCCGGCGGCGACCTGGGCACGCTCAGGGAAGCCGGTCTGGCCGTCCTGCGGATGGATCGCCTCCGCGCGCTGGTCGATGTCTACCCCGGGGTGGAGCGCGAGGACGAGATGGTCGCTG
>JAJYNP010000084.1 GCA_021786265.1 Chloroflexota bacterium | reverse complement strand
TCACCGATGTCCCGGCAGCGTCCCACCCGCTCCCTGTTTCTCCGTACCCTCGGCGGCGTCGCCGTGGCGGCGCTCGCCACGGGCTGCGCCGGCACGGCGACGCGGCCGGCGTGGACGGAATCGGCCGCCGGCCGCGCCCTCCCCGGGCCGGTGACGGCCGTGGCGGTCCCCGTGGCCCGTGCCGTGGCCGCGGTCCGGGCCGTGGCCCGCCCGGCTTCGCTCGGTGCCTCGGGCACGCTCGCGTCGACCGGCACCGCGGCCTCGTCCGCCACCACCGGGGCCCCGTCCACGATCGGCGGCGCCTCGTCCGCCACCGCCGCGTCCGCCGCCGCCGCAGCGGGCACCCCGCACGTGTACCTCACGATCGTGACCGGCGACATGATAGGGAGGAAGGACTACCCGGCGTACATTCCCTCCTCCTTCGTGCTGCCCGCGTACTCGACGGTCGTGGTCACCGTGACGGACTTCGATAGCGCCACGCTGCTCCCGGCGGCGCTGCAGGTCTATGCCCATGCCAGGGGGATCGTGGGTGACACCTTCACCGTGACGCCGATCGACCCGAAGACCCCGAACGCAGCGGCCGGGCCGACCACGACCCACACCTCCCTGGATCCGGCGGACGTGGCGCACACGCTGACGGCTCCCGGCCTCGGGCTGAACGTGCCGACCGCGCCGTTCGCGCGGGTGACCTTCACGGTCCGCACCGGCGCGCCGGGCACGTACGCCTGGCACTGCATGGACCCCTGCGGCAGCGGCTCCAGCGGGTGGGGCGGCGCCATGGCGGCGCAGAGCGGCTACATGGAAGGCACCATCACGGTGGCATGACGGCGCGGCGGCATCACGGAGATGCGATCGGCCGGACGATGGCCGGGCGAAATCGGCGCGCGGCACCTTGACGGGGCCCGCTACCATTCATCCAGTGAAATCGGTACCAGTCACACGGCCCACGGCTCACAAACCGGCCACGATTAAAGACGTCGCGGCCCGAGCAGGCGTCTCGACCGCCACGGTGTCCCGGTACCTCAACGGCAACCGGGTGCGGCAGGCGCAGCGCATAGGCGAAGCTATCGAGGCGCTCACCTTCCGGCCGAACCAGCTCGCCCGGAGCCTGAAGTCGGGCTCCACGCGAACCATCGGCGTGCTCGTGCCGGACATCTCGAACCCGTTCTTCGCGGATGTCGTGAAGGGCGTCGAGTCCGTCATGCGGGCCGGCGAGTACAGTCTGCTGCTCTGCAACACTGACGAGAACATCGAGCGGGAGAGGACGGTCATCAGCCTCCTGCTCCAGAAGCAGGTCGACGGGATCCTCATGGCCCCCGCGACGGAGTGGTCGGACGCGCCGCTCATGCTCCGTGCGCGCCGCGTCCCGGTCGTGCTCATCGATCGGCGGATCGAGGCCGAAGATTTCGACGTCGTGCTCGTGGACAACGTCAACGGAGCTGCGCAGGCGGCGGAGTACCTGGTCTCGCTGGGCCATGAGCAGATCGCGATGATCTCGGGCCCGCTCGACACCACGCCGGGCCGGGAGCGGTACGAGGGGTTTCTCCAGGGGCTGCGGGCCACGGGCCACGACCTCGATGAGCGCTACCTGGAGGTGGCGGATTTCCGCGAGGACGGCGGCTACCAAGCCGCTCTGCGCCTGCTGGCCGTGCGCCCGGCGCCGACCGCGCTGTTCGTCTCGAACAATCTGATGTCGATCGGCGCCCTCCGCGCCATTCACAACCTGGGTATCCGTATTCCCAGGGAGATGTCGTTTGTAGGCTTCGACGATCTCGCCTTGGCCGAGCTCACCTCCCCGCCCCTGACGGTGATCTCACGCCCGAGCACAGAGCAGGGCGTCCTCGCGATGCGCCTCCTGAAGTTCCGGATGGAGGACACCGCGGAGGCCGCGCCCCGGAAGATCGTGCTCGAAACCCGACTGACCGTGCGAGGGTCGTGCGCGGGCCCGCCGGCTGAACCGTCCCTGGCGGGTGGACCGGCGCCGTCAACCGGGGCGACGGCCCGCCGGATCGCAGGCGATCCCGACACGGCGCACGAAACGGCGGCGACCGGGACACCGTGACCCGATCGGGCCTGGCACGTCTGGAGGCACACGATGATCAAGCTGATTGCGTTGCTGAAGCGGAAGCCGCACCTGACGCCCCAGGAGTTCGAGCGGCGCTGGTTAGAGGAGCACACGCAGATCTCGAGGCGGCTTCCGGGACTGCTCGCCTACCGGATCAACATCTCCACCGCCCGCCAGCCTGCGGGCTCGGAGGCGGAGCCGATCTACGACGGCACGGCCGAGATGTGGTGGGAAAGCATCGACGCCATGGAGGCCTCCTTCGAGAGCGCGATCGGGGTCGCCGCAGGCGCCGACGCCGACCAGTTCGCCGAGGTCAGGGTCCACGTGTATACCGAGGAACACATCGTCATTCCGGGTCCTGTGGACGCCGCCTGACGGGGCGGCCCGTGCGCCCATCGACATGATCGCGAGGTGAGGGGTCCCATGGCGAGCCAGCCGCGCATCTGCGTCGTCGGCAGCTGCATGATCGACCTGATCTCACGAGTCCCGCGGCTACCGACGCTCGGGGAGACGCTGATGGGGCACTCCTTCCACATGGGATACGGCGGGAAAGGCGCGAACCAGGCCACGGCAGCAGCCAGGCTCGGCGCACGGGTGTCGATGGTTGCCAGGGTCGGCGACGACGTCTTCGGCGAAGGGACCGTTGAGAACTTCCGCTCTCATGGCATCGACAGCCGGTTCGTGCTGGTGGACCGCGAGCGGTTCTCGGGTGTTGCGCCGATCTTCGTGGACGACCACGCCGCGAACGTGATCGTCATTGTTCCAGGAGCGAACTTGGGCCTCACGCCCGACGACGTCCGCGCTGCCCGCGCCGAGATCGGCCAGGCGGACATCCTCTGCTGTCAGCTCGAGGTCCCCGTGGAGGCGACCCTGGAGGCGCTTCGCATCGCGCGTGACGCGGGCGTCACGACAATCCTGAACCCCGCTCCGGCAGCACCGTTGCCGGACGAGCTCCTGTCTATCACCGACATCTGCGTGCCGAACGAGGTCGAGATCCAGATGCTCACGGGCCACTCCGCGCAGACGATCGAGGACGCCGAGCGTGCCGCGCAGGTCCTTCGCGCGCGAGGGCCCCGCGACGTAATCGTCACTCTGGGGAGCCGTGGCTCGCTCATCGTGAGTGACGGCGCGAGCCACCACGTGCCAGCGGTGCCGGTGGATGCCGTGGATCCGACAGGAGCGGGAGACGAGTTCATCGGGGCGCTGGCGGTGTTCCTGGCCGAAGGCAGCTCGATGGCGGAGGCGGTGCGCCGGGCTGGTGCCGCCGCCGCATTGTCGGTCACTCGCATCGGAACCCAGGTCTCGTTTCCGCTTCGCGAGGAACTTGAAACGTTCCTGGGATCGCACGAACAGCAACCCTAAGAAACCAGTCTGCAATCGCCGGCCGCGCTTGACGACCGGGATAGGATGGCGAAGTGAAATCGATATGGGTAATCGATCTCACATCCGGCTGCGAGAGGAGTGACGAGTGTCCCGCGTCACGCTGAAGCATCTCTCGAGGTCGTTCGGGGCGGTGGTAGCCGTCCGAGACCTGTCGCTCGAGATCCCCGACGGTACACTGCTCTGCCTTCTCGGACCGTCAGGCAGTGGCAAGACCACGACCCTGCGCCTCATGGCCGGGCTTGAGCGGCCTGATGGCGGCGAGATATGGCTGGACGAGGACGAGATCTCGAGCCTCGAACCCAGAGACCGTCACGTCGGCGTGATGTTCCAGGGGTACGCGCTGTACCCGCAGATGTCTGTCCTGGACAACATTGCGTACCCCCTCAAGGTGCGGGGCACGCCCCGGGCCGAGCGAGACACCAGAGTTGCGGATGTAGCACGCCTGCTCGAGATCGACGGACTGCTGGGTCGAGGCGTGCAGCAGATATCCGGGGGCCAGCAACAACGGGTCGCGCTCGCGCGGGCGATCATCCAGCGGCCGCGTCTGTTCCTGCTTGACGAGCCGATCTCCAATCTCGACGCCGTACTGCGGAGCACCATGCGCGCCGAGATCCGTCGTCTCCAGAAGATGCTGGGTACGACGACCGTGGTGGTCAGCCACGATCAACTGGACGCCCTCGCGATGGCCGACCTGATCGCGATCATGAAGGACGGCGTGGTCCAGCAGTTGGGCACGCCCGACGACGTGTATGACGTGCCAAGCAACACGTTCGTGGCGCGGTTCATCGGCGAGCCGCAGATGAACCTGCTGCCGGCGACCCTCGAACGCAGCGACGGCCAGCTTGGCGTCCGCGCCCTCGGGCACCGGCTCGCGGTGACGGAAGCCGCGAGCGGGCTGCTGAGCACGGCGACCCAGCCCAACGTGGTCGTGGGCGTTCGGCCGCGGGCGATCCGGATCCACCGCAGCGCCGGAGAGGGCCGCGTCGACGCCGCCGTGTACCTGGCCGCGCCGGAAGGATCCCGCGTGATCTATCAGTTCCAGATCGCGGGTGAGCGGCTAACGGTCGAGTCCGAGCCGGAGCTCCGCTTGAACGAGGGCGAGGAGGTGCACCTGGAATTGAGGCCCGAAACGCTCCACTTCTTCGCGCCGGGTTCGGACGGGGGTACCCGCATAGCCTGAATCGTGTCCGGAGGAGGGTCACGACAATGCAAGTTCGTCCGATCAGTCGACGTCGGTTCCTGAGCGGCACCGCCAAGGCGGGCGCCGCCATTGCCATGGGCGGCGCGATCACGTCGTTCCTCGAGGCCTGCTCGGCGACGCCCAATGCGTCCGGCGCGGCTGCCAGTGCATCGGGCACGGTGGCCATCGAGATCGACGAGGGCCAGAACGCTAGCCCGTTCCAGTGGTTCAACCCGGACATGAAGACAAAGTTCGGGGCAACCACGAACATCATCGGCCTGCCGTTCGTGGGGCAGTACGAGAAGATCGTCGCCGAGATGGTGACACGCAGCAGCATCTACGACGTGCTGGTGTTCCCACCCCAGATGATCGGCGACTTCGTCAGCAACGGGTTCCTGACCCCGCTCTCGGAACTCGGAAGCGAGTCCGACTTCAATCTGAGCGACGTACTGCCGGCCTACCGCGACCCGAACCTGCGCCGCAATGGCAAGCTCTACGCGGCCGCATACGACGGAGACATCCTTCAGATCGCCTACCGCACCGACGTATTCCAGGCCGCGGGCATCAGCCAGCCGCCGCAGACATGGGACGACTTCGTCAACATCGCGAAGGAGTTGCACAAGCCGCCCACCCAGTACGGCAACGCGTTCCTCGCGCAGCGGGGCTTCTGCTACGCGTGGTTCATGAACATCTTCGCCGCCCTCGGTGGGAAGTGGTTCACCACCGACATGAAGCCCGCCATCAATACCGATCAGGGTGTCCAGGCCCTCCAGACGCTGGTTACCCTCGCGCAGTACGCCCCGCCGAACATCCTGCAGATCGGCTACCAGGAACTGAACGAAGCGTACCTGAACGGGTCGACTGCGATGGTCGTGCAATGGGACGACCTGGCGCTGAAGGCGGAGGACCCGAGCCAGAGCAAGGTCGTGGGCAAGAACGCCTACGCGCCGTGTCCGGTCCGTAACTACATGCCGTACTCGCGCGTGATGGCCGTGTCCGCGTTCTCCAAGAACCAGGCGAACGCCTACAAGGTCATCCAGTACATGGACAGCGCCGACGTCAGCATCAAGGACGTCTACGACCCGAAGTGTGGCGAGGATCCCTTCCGGCAGTCGCACCTGGACCCGACCAAGGTCAAGGACCACCTTGGCAATCCGTCCATGCCAGCGGCGCAGGCGCAGAGCTACGTCTCCGCCATCAAGACGTGTCTCACCACCGGGTACCCCGAACTGTCGATCCCCGGCGCTCCCAGGTACCTGGATATCCTGGACCTGTTCGTGAGCGAAGCGCTGGCGGGGAGCCTGACGCCGTCCCAGGCCCTCACTCAGGCCGCCAACGAGTGGGACAGCATCACCTCGTCGCTTGGTCAGGACAACCAGGTCAAGGCCTACGGTGACTGGGTCAACAGCTTCCACGCCGCAGGCGTGAGTTACTGAGCAGGGGCGCCGGTCACGGTGGCGCATGGTGGCGTTCCGATGACAGCAATCGCGCGTCGCCGTGCGCGCTGGTCGGGAGGGCGGCGCTTCGCCCTCCTGGCCGTTCTGCCCGCGACCGTCATTCTGGTCGCCCTGAGCATCTTCCCGCTGCTCTACTCGCTGCGACTTTCATTCACTGACCAACAGCTGCTTTCGCTCGTGCCGGCCCGGTTCGTTGGGCTCGCCAACTATGCCGAGCTGCTCCAGGACAACCTGTTCTGGAGCAGCCTGCTGGTCACCGCCGCTTTCGCGGCCTCCGTCGTGACCGTACAACTGGGGGTCGGGTTGGCGCTGGCGCTCGCGCTCCACCGGCTGCCGCGCTACCAGCAGTTCCTCGCAACCCTGCTGCTCATCCCCAGCATCATCTCGTCGTCGGTCGCCTCGTTCCAGTGGCGCTCGCTGTTCGACTACAGCTCGGGCCCACTCAACTTCTTCCTCGGCGCGCTGCACCTTCCGCTCCTTACCTGGACCGCCGACCCACGACTGGCCTTGCCGTCGCTGCTCCTCGTGGACTTCTGGCAATGGACGCCGTTCGTGACGCTTCTCCTGCTGGCAGGGCTCCACGCGCTCCCGGCGCCGGTCTTCGAGGCGGCGCGGGTGGATGGGTCGACCGGATGGCAGCTGCTGCGCTACCAGACGCTGCCGCTGCTGCGGCGCGTGATCGCCATCACGGTGATCCTGCGCCTCATCGGCGCGTTCAAAGTGTTCGACATCATCTACGTGCTCACGGCCGGAGGCCCCGGGTCGGCGACCGAGAGCCTCGCCTTCTACAACTATGTGCAAGGGTTCCGATACTTCAGTGTTGGCTACAGCGCGGCCATGTCGTACGTCAGTGTGATTCTGGTGATCGTGCTGGCCCGCGTGATCCTGGGGTACATGGAGCGACCGGTCGGCCGTGCCGCCGCTTCCACGGCGACCGTCGGGGCGGCGGTATGAGCCGTGCGGCGGTGACATCTCCGACGCCGACGGGGCACGCGGTGCAGCGGAGGGTGACCCGCGGCCGGACAGGCCTCTGGGCGTCCATCGTGGGCGTGGCGATCGGGCTCGTCTTCTTCCTGTTCCCCATCTACTGGATGCTCGTCACGTCCGTGAAGCCGCCGAGCGAGTGGCTCACAAACCCGCCGGTCTTCATTCCTGACCGGCTCTACTTCCAGAACTACACGGACGCCTTGTTCAACTGGGGTGGCCTCAAGGGCTTGGTCGACAGTGGAATCGTCGCGGTCAGCGCCACGGCGATCGGCATGGTGCTGGGGACGCTGGCGGCGTACGCCCTGGCGCGCTTCCGCATCGGCGGCACGAACCTGTCGTTCTTCATCCTCAGTCTGCTCTTCATGCCACCGGTCGCCATCGGGATCCCGATGTTCCTCTTCTGGTCCGCCCTCGGGCTCGTCGACACGTACATCGCCCTGGTGGTGCAGTACCTGACGTTCACCATCCCGTTCGTCGCGTGGGTCATGAAAGGCTTCTTCGAGGACCTGCCGGTCGACCGCGAGGAATCGGCGCTGGTCAACGGCGCGAGCCGGCTGCGCGCGTTCTGGGACGTGGTGCTGCCGAACGCCCGGCCCGCACTGGTGGCCACGGCCCTGCTCGCGTTCATCTTCAACTGGAACGAGTTCAGCATCGCCGTTCTGCTATCGCGAGGCCGCGTCACGACGCTCCCGTTCATCCTGCCCACGATGATGGAGTCGCACTACGTGCTGTGGGGCGACATCGCCGCCATGGCCGCCGTGGGCGCGCTGCCCGTGGTGATCATCGCGTTCCTGCTCCAGCGGTACCTGGTACGCGGGCTCTCGTTTGGCGCGATCCGGAGTGAGTAGCCGCGACACCGGCGAGCAGCGCTTGGGCCCATCGCGTACCGTGACGCGGATGGGAGGCGACAGGTGACGGTCTCCGAGGACCAGGTCCGCGACGTGGTCCGCCGGGTGGTTGGCGCGATGTACGATGCCGGGGCGGAGCCGGCATCCACTGGCGCCCCGGCCGCGACCGAGGGCACGACCGCCGCGATCCCCGCATCCGCGGGGGCGCCGGTCGCGATCGCCATCGGTGCCGACCACGGGGGGTTCGAGCTCAAGCAGCTGATCGGCCGGAGGCTCGGAGAGGAGGGCTACACGATCCACGACTGCGGCACCGCGACCGCCGACCCCGTCGACTACCCCGACTTCGCCCATGCCGTCGCCCGGCTCGTCGCGGACGGCACCTGCCGCTGGGGCATCGTCGTCGACGGGGCCGGGATCGGCTCGTGCATGGTCGCCAACAAGGTGCCCGGCGTCCGTGCGGCGCTCTGCCACGACGTGACCTCCGCGCGCAACAGTAGGGAGCACAATCACGCCAACGTGCTGACCCTGGGCGCGCGACACGTGGGGGTCGGCCTGGCCATGGAGATCGTGGAGGCCTGGCTGGGCACCCCGTGGGGCACCGGGCGTCACGCCGCGCGCGTCGAGAAGATCGCGGAGATCGAGCGGCGGTACTCGAGGGACCGGGTGTGAACGGCGCACTCGACCGCGACCGGCTGATCGAGGCGGTCACGCGCGAGGTGCTCGCCGCGCTGTCCGGCGCGTCGGGCGACGCCTGCCGGGACTGCCTGGGCTCCTGTGCCGCCCACTGCCCGGACAGGGTGCGGACCGTGGTGGCTGGGGGAGCCGAGCGCATCGCCTACCACGGGAACGGCGCGGACGTGCCCCGCGATCTCGCCCGCTACATCGACCACACGCTGCTGCGTCCCGACGCCACCGCCGGCGACATCGACCGCCTGTGCGGCGAGGCGAAGGAGTACGGCTTCGCGGCCGTCTGCATCAACCCGACCTGGATCCGTCGCGCGGCCACGGTCCTGCGCGGCACGCCGGTGGCGGTGGCCTCGGTGGTGGGGTTCCCGTTCGGTGCGTCGACCAGCGAGGTCAAGGCGACCGAGGCGCGCCGCGCCCTGCGGGACGGCGCCCGCGAGATCGACATGGTGCTCAACATCGGCGCGCTCAAGAGCGGCATGCGCGAGGCCGTGCGGGAGGACATCGCGCGGGTCTCCGACGCGTGTCACGAGGCGGGCGCGATCAACAAGGTCATCATCGAGGCCGCGTTGCTGACCGACGAGGAGAAGGTGATCGCCTGCCGCCTCGCGCAGCTGGCGCGCGCCGACTTCGTGAAGACGTCCACGGGTTATGCGTCGGGCGGTGCGACCGTCTACGACGTCGCCCTGATGCGCGAGACCGTGGGGCCGAAGATGGGCGTCAAGGCCGCCGGGGGGATCCGGACGGCAGAGGACGTCCGGGAGATGATCGCCGCCGGGGCGACCCGCATCGGGGCATCCGCGGGCGTGAAGATCGTGACCGGAGGGAGCAGGGAGGCCCGTGAGCACTATTGACCTTCGCGCGTACGTCTTCCTGGACAGCCTCCAGGCGCAGTACGCGGCGTTCCTGGGCACCGTGGCGCAGGGCTTCCTCCCGCTCGCCGGCGACGCGTCGCTGTACGTGGAGGTCTCGCCCGGCATCGAGATCAACCGCCTGACCGACGTGGCGCTCAAGGCGACCGCGGTGAAGCCGGGCATGCAGATCATCGAGCGCTACTTCGGGCTGCTGGAGGTTCACGCGCCGTCGCAGGCGGAGGTCCGTGCGGCGGGGGCCGCGATCCTCGAGGCGGTGGGTCTCACCGAGGGCGACCGGATCAAGCCGCGCGTGCTGTCGAGCCAGATCATCCGCCGCATCGACGACCACCAGGCGCAGCTCATCAACCGGACGCGGCACGGGCAGATGCTGATCGGGGGCCAGACGCTGTACGTGCTCGAGCTCGAGCCCGCCGCCTACGCCGCGCTGGCGGCGAACGAGGCGGAGAAGGCGGCCGAGATCAACATCCTGGAGGTGCGCTCCTTCGGTTCCATGGGCCGGGTGTACCTGGGCGGCGAGGAGCGGGACATCGACGTGGGCTGGCGGGCCGCGCTGTCGGCGATCGAGGGGCTCACGGGACGCGAGGCAAAGGCATAGCAGGCATGGCGGCCGCGGGACCGCGGCGGGACACGGCACGGCAGGGAGCGACAGAGGAGAGCATCGATGGCTGAAGCGCTTGGGATGATCGAGGCCCGCGGGTTCGCGGCGATGGTCGAGGCGGCCGACGCGATGGTGAAGGCCGCCAAGGTCGAGCTCGTGAGCTACGAGAAGACCGGGGGCGGCTACGTGACGGCCGTCGTGCGCGGCGACGTCGCGGCGGTGAAGGCCGCCGTGGAAGCCGGCGTGCGCAACGCCCAGAACGTGGGCGAAGTGGTGGCCAGCCACGTGATCGCGCGGCCGCACGTCAACATCGACCTGGTGCTGCCGCTCGGTCGCGCCGAGGAGGCCCGCGCCGAGGTGGGCGAGGGCTGATCGGGCCCGACCGGGACCGGGTGGGGCCGGCTACCGGGCCGGAGCCCGGCGGCCTGCCATCCGGAGCCGCTGGACGGAGGAGCGCGGATGCTACTGGGACGTGTGGCCGGCACCGTCGTCGCCAGCCGCAAGGAGCCGCTGATGGAGGGGTGGAAGCTCCTCGTCGTGCGCCAGCTCGACACCGACAACCACGAGGTGGGTGGCTACGTGGTGGCGGTCGACGCGGTCGGGGCGGGCGTGGGCGAGGTGGTCCTCTACGCCACCGGCAGCTCGGCGCGGCAGACCGAGGTGACCCGTGACCGGCCGTGCGACGCGGTCATCATGGCCATCGTCGATACCTGGGAGGTCGGCGGGCGGGAGGTCTTCCACAAGTGAGCCGCGCGTCCGCCGCCGGGCGGTGGCGCGGCGTCCGACCGGGAGCATGGGCGAGCGTGGTGCGATGAGCGGGCTCAGCGAACCCGAGATCCAGGCGATCATCGAGCGCGTGCGGCGCCGGATGTCGGAGGCGGGCGATGCGCGCCCGGGCGCCGCGATGGCCGCCGCGGCCGAGGTCGCCCGGCAGGCCGAGCTCGGCGACGGCATCCACGCTTCGGTCGACGATGCCGTGGCCGCCGCCGGACGGGCCTTCCGCGCGTACCGGTCGATGGGGCTCGACCGGCGCTACGCGATCATCGAGTCGGTGCGGCGCGCGATGCTCGACGCCGGGGAGCGGCTCGCGCTCCTGGCCCACCAGGAGACGAAGATCGGCCGGGTCGAGGACAAGATCGTCAAGAACCGCGTGGTGACCACCAAGGCGCCCGGCCCCGAGGACCTGGAGGTCGAGGCGGTGACCGGCGACCAGGGGATGATGGTCACCGAGTTCGCCCCGTTCGGCGTCGTGGCGGCCATCACCCCGGTGACCAACCCCACCTCGACCGTCATCAACAACACCATCAGCATCGTGTCGGCGGGCAACGCCGTCGTCTTCAACGTCCATCCCAGCGCGAAGCGCTGCTCGGCCGAGACCGTGCGGCTCATCAACCGGGCCATCGTCGCCGCGGGCGGGCCGGCCGACCTGGTCACCGCGGTCGCCGAGCCCACCATCGAGAGCGCGCGGGCCCTGATGAACCACCCGGACGTCGGCCTCCTGCTCGTCACCGGCGGCCCGGCCGTGGTGCGCGAGGCCCTGCGGACCGACAAGCGCGCGGTGGCCGCCGGCCCCGGCAACCCGCCGGCCGTCGTGGACCAGACCGCGGACGTCGAGCGGGCGGGCCGCGACATCGTGCGCGGCGCGTCCTTCGACAACAACCTGGTCTGCACCGACGAGAAGGAGGTCATCGTCGTCGACTCGGTCGCCGACCGGCTCGTGCGGGCCATGACCCAGAACGGCGCCTACCTGCTCAAGGAACACGAGCTGCGCCGGCTCGAGCGGGCGATCTTCACTGAGCTCGGCGCGCCGGGGAGGCACGGGGTCATCAACCCGCGCTGGATCGGGCAAGACGCGGCGAAGATCCTCGCCGAGATCGGCGTGCAGGTCGGCCGTGACGTCCGCCTGGCCATCGCCGAGGTGTCCCGGGATCACAGCCTGGTCTGGACCGAGCAGATGCTGCCGGTCCTGCCGATCGTGCGGGTCGGCACGGTCGACCAGGCGATCGAGCTCGCGGTTCGGGCCGAGCACGGCTTCCGCCACACCGCCTCGATCCACTCCACCAACGTCGAGACGATCACCCGCATGGCGCGGGCGATGAACTGCAGCATCTTCGTGGCCAACGGGCCGAACTTCGCCGGGCTCGGGGAGGGCGGCCAGGGGTTCGCCTCCTTCTCCATCGCCACGCCGACCGGCGACGGCCTCACGCGGCCGCGCACCTTCTCGCGCGAGCGCCGCATCACCGTCGTCGGCTCGCTGCGGATCGTGTGAGGTGAACCGCGCCGCCGACCGGGACGATCCTGCGGGCCGGGACGTGCCGTCGATCCCGGAGCCCGCGCTCGGCCTGCTGGAGTTCGACTCGATCGCCGCCGGCATCGCGGCCGGCGACGCCATGGCCAAGCGCGCCCCGATCGAGGTGCTCCATGCGGGGACCGTTCACCCGGGCCGCTACCTCGTGCTGGTGGGCGGCGCGGTCGCCGACGTCGAGGAGGCGCTGGAGGCCGGCCGCGCGAGCGGGGCGGGCTCGCTGCTTGACCTGGTCTTTCTGCCGCACGTCCACCCGGATGTCTCGGCCGCCATCGGGGGAGTGCGCCGGCAGGGGATCGGCGAGGCGCTCGGCGTGATCGAGACCCCCACGGTCGCGTCGATCATCGACGCCGCGGATGCGGGGGTGAAGGGCGCCCGGGTCCGGCTGCTCGAGCTGCGGCTCGCCGACGGCCTGGGCGGCAAGGGCTACCTGCTCTTCGACGGCCCCGTGGCGGAGGTGGAGACCGCGGTAGAGCTCGGCACGGCGCGGATCGCGGCGAAGGCCGGGACGGCACACCGCGTGATCGCGCAGCTGCACGCCGAGATGCGCACGAACCTCGAGGCAGACGCGCGCTTCCGCGAGCGGGTGCGCCGGCTGGCCGGGTCGGAGGCGGCGCCGAGCGGCGGTCCGGGCGCCGCGGGGCCGGCAACCTCGCGCGAGCCGGGGACGGGAGCCTGACCCCGCATGCAGCTCGCCCGGGTCATCGGCACCGTCGTCGCGACCGTCAAGTCGCCCGGCCTCGAGGGGGTCAAGCTCCTGATCATCCAGCCCCTGGACAAGCAGCGGCAGCCGACCGGCAGCCCGCTGGTGGCGGCGGATGCCGTGCACATGGCGGGGCCGGGGGAGCTGGTCTACTTCGTGGCGGCCCGCGAGGCCGCGCAGGCGCTGCCGGAGACGTTCGTGCCGGTCGACCACGCGATCGTCGGGATCGTGGACGCCGTCGAGCCGGTGGGCTTCCGGGGCCGTGGGGGCCGGCCGTGACGCCCGGCCGCGGGGGTCTGCCGTGAACACTGGCCGGAAGGGCTCGCCGTGAAGATCGGGCGCGTCGCGCAGACCGTCGTCTCGACCATCCACGCCCCCGCCTTCGACGGGCGGCGGCTGCTGCTCTGCGATCTGCTCGAGCCCGACGGCGCACCGGCGGGCGGCTACCTGATCGCGGTCGACACGGTGGGCGCCGGGGCGGGCGAGACCGTGCTGCTGCTCGACGAGGGGAACTCGGCCCGCCAGATCATCGGCCTGTCGCCCGCGCCGGTCCGCACCCTGGTGGTGGGCGTCATCGACGCGGTGGAGCTGGGCTGAGGGCGCACCCGGCGCGCGCTCCGATAGGTAATCCTGCGTATTGACCTGCGCCATGCCTGCCGCGCACGATCCGTGCCAGCGGCGGCCGGCACCTGGACCGGAGGGAGGCCGGGACCGGGCCACCGGGGAGGGAGGGCCCGATGTCGCCCAGTCGAGGGCGTGTCCACGCGCTCATCCTGCTCTTGCTTGTCGTACTGCTCGGTGGCCAGGCCGCACCCGCGGCCGCCGAGAGCCCGACACCTGCGCCTGCCGGGAGCCCGGCTGCCGCGTCACCCAGCCCGACACCAGCGCCCACCGCGCTACCCGGCGCCTCACCCGGCGCCGCGCCGCTCGCCGCGCCACTGGCGGCCGGGACGGCGATCGTCCTCCCCCAGGCTGGCTCCGTCACCGCCACCGTCGTCGGCGCCAGCGCGGCCTACACCTCCGACTTCGGGCTCGACCAGCCGACCCACGTGCTCCTCCTCGCTAACGCCACGGGCCAGGTCGGCACTACCGTCCCGGTGGGCACCTTCGCCGCCGGCACGAGCCTGGTCTTCTACATCTACGTGGAAAACACCGCAACCACGTACCTCTCGACCTCCGACCACGCGCAGGTCACGGCCAACTCCGCCACGAGCTGGACGATCGGCTGGGAGGATGGCACCGACTTCGACTACAACGACCTGGTCACCCAGATCACGCTCACCGGCAGCACCGCCGCCGGTCCGTCCGCCGCCGAGAGCTATGGCACGGGCTCGGGCGTCTTCGGCCCCAGCTGGGTGGCCCGCCACGCCGAACCGGTGAACACCGCCAGCGGCAACTACGACACCCAGGTCACCGACCTCTCCATGCCCGGCCGCGGGATCAGCCTCGCCTTCACCCGCACCTACAACTCGCTCGACCCGACGGTGGGTCCCCTCGGCCCGGGCTGGAGCTTCAGCTATGGCGCCCACCTCGCCTTCGACGCCTCGGGCAACGCGACCTTCTTCGCCGACGACGGCGCGCAGTACGTCTTCGCCGCGAACGGCTCGGGCGGCTTCGTCACCCCGCCCGGCTCGACCGCCCGCCTCGCGCCGGAGACCGGGGGCTACGTGCTCACCCGCCAGGACCAGCTCGCCTACCACTTCTCGCCTGGCGGCGCCCTGGCCTCGGAGACCGATCGTCACGGCAACACCATCGCGCTCACGTACAACGGCGCCGGGCAGCTGAGCGCGATCACCGACACGGTGGGGCGGGTGGTCACCCTCGCGTATGACGCGTCAGGGCGCCTGACCGGGCTGGCGGATCCGATCGGCCGCACCGTCTCCTACGCCTACAACGCCTCGGGACAGCTGACCAGCGTGACCGACGTGCGCGGCGGCACGACCAGCTACACGTATGACGCGGGCGGGCGCCTGGCCACCATCACCGACCAGAACGGCCACCCGCTCGTCACGAACACGTACGATCCGACGACGGGGCGCGTGGTTACGCAGCAGGACGCGCTCGGTGACACCACGAGCTTCGCCTGGAACCCCGCCACCACGACCTCCACCATGACCGACGCGCGGGGCGGGACCTGGACCGACGTGTATGCCAACGGCCTGCTCACGAGCAGCAGCGACCCGCTGGGCGACACGACCAGCTACACCTACGACCCGGGCTTCAACACGACCTCGGTGACCGATCCCGACGGCCACACCACGAGCATGACCTACGATGCCTCGGGCAACCTCACGACCCGCACCGCGCCGGCCCCGCTCTCGTATGTGGAGAGCTTCACCTACGACGCCGCCAACGATCTGCTGTCGCATACCGACGGGCGGGGCAACACGACGAGCTACACCTACGACGCCGCGGGCGATCTGACCAGGACGAGCTATCCGGACGGCACGTCCGGGAGCGCCACCTACGACCCGCACGGCCTGCGCCTCAGCGCCACCGACCAGCGGGGCAACACGACGACCTACGGCTACGACACGAATGGCGATCTCACCTCGATCACCACGGCCGCCGGCGAGCGCACCACCATGACCTACGACGCCGTGGGCCGCATGCTGACGCGGGTCGACCCGCGGGGCAACGTGGCGGGCGCCAACCCCGCCCAGTACACCACGAGCTTCGCGTACGACAACGCCAACGACCTGACCTCGGCCACCGATCCCTTGAGCCACGTGACGAGCACGGTCTACGACCCCGCCGGCAACCGCACGGGCGTGACCGACCCGAACGGGCACACCACCGCCTACGGCTACGACGCGGCGAACCACCTCGTGTCGGTGACCGATCCGCTGCACGACGTCACGGCCTACACGTATGACGCGACCAACGACCTGGCCAGCCGGACCGATGCGAACGGCCACACGACCACGTATGCCTACGATCTGGCCGACCGGCTGATCACCACGACCGATCCGGACGGCCACATCTGGCGCGTCACCTACGATCCCGCGGGCAACCAGACCAGCGTGATCGACGCCAACGGCGCCACCACGACCTACGCCTACGATGCCCTCAACCGCCTGACCGGGGTCACGTACGCGAACGGCTCGACGGCGCCGGTCAGCTACGCCTACGACGCGGACGGCAACCGCACCTCGATGACCGATGGCGCAGGCACCGAGACCTTCACCTACGACACGCTGAACCGCCTGACCGCGGACACCCGCGGCGCCAACGTCTTCACCTACACCTTCGACCCGGCCGGCAACCTCCTCTCCCGCACCTATCCCGATGGCACCCTCACCAGCTACACCTACGACGCCGACGGGCGCCTGGCGAGCGCCACGTCGGGCGGCACCACCAGCACGTACGCCTACGACCCGGCGAGTGACCCGGTGTCGGTCACCACGCCGGACGGCTTCACCACCGCCGACACGTACGACGCAGCGGGACGGCTGACCAGCGTCTCCACCGCGAGCAGCGCGGGGCTCCTCTCGAGCTTCAGCTACACGCTCGACCCCGCGGGCAACCGCACCGCGATGGTCACCTCGCGGGACACCATGGTCTACACCTACGACGCCGCGGATCGCCTCACCGGCGTGTGCTACGCGGGCTGCACGCTTGCCGCTGCCGCGGCGCCCGCGGGCGGGGCGATCATCACCCGCCCGCCGGAGAACAACCCCCCGCCCCCCGGCGACACCTTCACCCACTGGACCTACGACGCGGTGGGCAACCGCCTGACCCAGACCAACTACCTGGGCACCGCCAGCTACGCCTACGACGCGGCCGACCGGCTGACCAGCGTCACGTCGCCCGGGTCCGCCGCGGTGCCCTACACCTACGACGCGAACGGCAACCAGCGCTCCGCGGGCTCGTCGACCTACGCCTACAACCTGGCCAACGAGCTGGCCTCGGCCAGCGTGGGGAGCACCACCCAGACCTACGCCTACAGCGGCGACGGGATCCGCCTGCGCGCGGCGACGGGGAGCCAGGCATCCAACACGACGCAGTTCGTGGTCGACCGTGTCTTCGCCCTGCCCACCGTGGTCGCCGAACGCGACGGCAATGGCAAGCTCATCCGCCGCTACGTCTACGGGCTCGATCTCTTGAACCAGACCACCGCGAACAAGGGCCCCTACTGGTATCACCAGGACGGCCTGGGCTCGGTGAGCGACATCACCAGCGCCTCGGGCACCCCGCTCTGGTGGGCGGAGTACCAGCCCTACGGCCTGCTGCGAGAGTCCGGCTCCACCTCCCAGGCGCCGGTCAACCCCTTCGGGTTCACCGGGCAGTACCAGGACGGCCCCACCGGGCTGTACTACCTGCGGGCCCGCCAGTATGACCCGACCACCGGGCGGTTCCTGACGGTGGATCCGGCCGCACCAGCAACCACGAGTCCCTACGGCTCGAGCTACGCGTACGTGGGCGATGACCCGACGAACGCGGTGGACCCGAGCGGCAAGGACAATCCCCTGTGCCTCGCGCTGATTGCTGCTCTCGTCGAGGGAGGGCCGGTCGACGTGGCGGTGGCAATTGGCTGCCTGGGGGTCAGCGCACTCCTCCTCGAGTATGCTGCTCTCCAATCACAACACGCCGCTCAAAACTACTTGAGCAAGACCACCACGCCCATGCCCACTGCAGGACCGGATCCTGGCGCTTGGGTCAGAAGTATGCTGCGCGAGCAGCAGTTCAACCCCCCGAACATCCAACAAAGCCAGACCAACCCGCACACGGGGGATCCAAACAGCCCGTTCAGGCTCTGCTCGTCGGTAAAGCAGTGCGCGGCCTTCCTCGCACTGGTCAGTGCGATCGTCAATTCGGCGCTCTCGAACGAAGGCGCAGCAACGCCCGTTCTGTACGGTGATAGCGGCAGCGGGGACGGAGTGGTGCGAAAGCCGAGGTAGACGTGCCTGCTGGGCTCGGTGTCGCATTACTGGTGGCCTTCGGGTGGTGGGCGACGCTTGTCTGGCCCGCCACTCGCAACCTGCGGTTCGTCTGTCTGGCGATCGTGCTGTCGATCACGCTCGCGGTCGCTCGTGCGGTTCCCGATCCGACCGGCTACATCGCGGCGCTCGCCGTGGCCGGCTGCTGGGCTGCTGGGCTGCTCTGGCCCCAGTGGCTCGGCCTGAGTTCGCTGCCCCGCCCCGAAGTCGACTTCGACGAGCGGTTCCGCCGGATTCGGGAACGGGTGAGGGTAACAAGCACGTCCGATCGCGAGAAGCTAAAGCGGGCGTACGCCGATGCGACTGCTGCACTTCAGTCGCTGGAGCCACCGACAGACGAATGGTCTCGTGTTCGTGACCTGGAGGCACGCTCGCTGACCCTTTGGCTCGCCTGGGAGACGTCGGACGAGACGGACCTAGCAACGAAAGAACAGGCCGGGCGGGCTGAGTCCGAGGCGCGCCGCTTCTGGACGTGGGTGCGGGAGCGGAACACCCTCAAGTGGCCGATGCGCGCGGGGCGTGAGAGGTCGTACGATCTCGAACTCCGTGACCTGCTCGCGTGGGTCCGTGACGCCCTCAAGGCGTCGCGCAGTGCCGTCGCGAGCGACGCGCGCGAACCGTTCCTGCGGGCCGCTCGTGTGGCAATCGAGGACATCCGGAGAAGCCATCCGCCGACTGCCGCGTGGGCTCGGATCCGGGATGATCTGGTGACGCTGCTCCAGATTGAGCTGCGGGACCACTGTGGTGCGGCGACCGAGGCCGAGATCGCGGCCTATAGGGATCGGAGCGCCCGTCTTCGAGCAACTTGGGAGGGGGTCGAATCGGTCAATTGAGCGTCCGAGGCGCCCAGAGCGCGGCGCACCATGGGCGGGCTCATGGCAACATCTGGTTATAGCTCCGGCCACATCTGGCGCGTCGCGTACGATCCCGCGGCTCACAGACCAACCTGGGGCCCAAGTGTGAGCGAGCACGTGGCACCCGCGACGACGCCCTCAGGACGCTCGGGGTGAAGCATGGCTGATAGTTCTCCATGACGGGTCGTACGCCCGTACTCCGTCGCCTTGGACCCATCGTGCTGCTTGGACTGTTCGCAGTCTTGGCGGTCCTCATTGCCGTGGCACCCGGGTGGTTGGTGCCATGGCTGACCTTGCCGACGCTGGCTGTCGTGGACACCGTGTGTCTCGGACCGTTGCTCCCGCGCGATGGTGCCGCCTTCGCCTCGATAAGCGTGCCCCCTCTGGTGCTGGCTCTCGTCGCCCTGGCCCTCCAGCCAGCTCTCGCGGTTTGGCTCGATCTTATCGCGCTGCTCTGGTACGTCCCATTCGAATTCGGCGGTGGCTCCGTCTGGCGCTTCTGGAATGCGCACGTTCTTCGACGTCATTGACCGCGCAGCCCGCTGGTCGTCGACGGTGCTACCTGATGAGCAGCGGCAGTACGACCGGTGGCTGTATGACCAGATTGGCGAGCTCAATCGGATGGTGGCTGATTACTCGGCCTACCGAGACAGCGCTGCTGGCGAACGCTCGCGGCAGCGTTTCGTCGAACGGGGACTCGCTTGGTCAGCCTCGCTTCGGAAGCGCCGTGCACCAACGAGCGACTGGCAGGCGCTGGCGGCCGACTACGCCGATCGAATGGATGAGATGGTGCATGCAGTTGAGGGTGGCCACGACCGATACGCTGAGTTCGAGGAGACAGGTCGGCTACTGTTGGCGCGACGAGATGAGCTGCGGCGCAGGTACGCCCGATGACGACCGAGGGTACTGACGAGGCTGCGGAGGCGCCGCCGCTACGTGTACGGGCTCGATCTCTTGAACCAGACCACCGCCAACAAGGGCCCCTACTGGTACCACCACGACGGGCTGGGCTCGGTCAGCGACATCACGAGCGCCTCGGGCACCCCGCTCTGGTGGGCCGAGTACCAGCCCTACGGCCTGGTCCGCGCCTCCGGGTCGACCTCCCAGGCGCCGGTCAACCCCTTCATGTTCACCGGGCAGTACCAGGACGGCCCCACCGGGCTGTACGACCTGCGGGCCCGCCAGTATGACCCGACCACCGGGCGGTTCCTGGCGGTCGATCCAGCGACGGCATCCGTCACGAGTCCCTACGTCTCGAGCTACGCGTACGTCGGCGATGACCCGACGAGCCAGGTCGACCCGAGCGGCAAGGACAATCCCCTGTGCCTCGCGCTGATTGCTGCTCTCGTCGAGGGAGGGCCGGTCGACGTGGCGGTGGCGATTGGCTGCCTGGGGGTCAGCGCACTCGTTGGGTACGCTGCCATCCAGTCGCAACAGGCTGCCCAGAACTACTTGCGCCAGTGGCCCCTCCAGCCCAACGGCACGCTGCAGGAGCCACCGTTGGTGAATGTCGGGCCGCCGCTACCTCCTGCATCGCGAGGCAAATGCACTCCAACGGGAGCTTTGCTCATCTGCATCACTGCGGCCGGCACCATAACCTACTGGTTCATCACCCAGGCGAATGCGCCGCACCCTGAGCCAGGGCCGCCGCCCGTGCCGCCTGCCACGCCCATCCCAGTTCCGCGACCTGCAATCGGTCACAACCAGAAGTGATCCTCGTTGACCTCGCCGTCATCATCGTTGGATCGGTGTACGTCCTGTGGACGCCATTCCTACGCACCAGGCGTGCGGTCGCGTTTCTGGCAATCTTGGGAGCGACCCTGCTCGCCGCGAACCTCCTGCCGACACCACCCGCGACCGCTGGTCTCAAGAGCCTGGTGGTCGTCGCCTACTTGGTAGGGATGATTCGATACGCGCCCGTGCTCGCTGGACTCACGGCCGCGGAGGCAACCTACGACGGCAAGCTCCGATCGTCGATGCAGTCGGTCCGCCGTGTGCATGCGCGATGGCTGCGAGCAGCTGACGGCGCTCGGGACGAGGAGGCGCGGTTGGCACGCGCGGACACCCGGGACACATGCGACGCCGTTCTCCATCGCCTGGCGGAACTGGCGCCGCCCGATGAGCAGTGGGCGAAGACAGCCGAACTGATGGCGGCCTACCTTGAGGCCCTGAGGACGAGGGCGGCGGCTGGCGACCCAGGCGCCGAGCGAAACCGCCTTCCTTCCGACGCGGAGATCAACAACCTGGCCGAGCAACTGGCATACGCTTGGGACGCCGCCCTCGGCGTCTCGAGCGGATCAACCCGGCATGACCTGGGTTCCTGAACCGAGGCCGAGGACGGCGTGCCTGTTCTCTCGGTTATCGAAGTTGCCGTCGCGGCCGTGTTCGGGCTCGCCGCGGCCAGGAAGCAACGTAGCTGGGTTGATCTCGTCTTGTCGATCGCGCTTCTACTGGCGCTGATCGCTCTCCCGCTGGAACGCGGCATCTCCTGGCATTGGCGACCGTCGCTGGCCGACGGCAGCTGGCTCCTGCTCGTTCTGTACTTCGCCGTCGAGTTGATCGGTGTGCCCCTATTCGTTGCTCGTCGCGTACCACTGCTGCGGCGACGCGCGGAATGGCGGTTCGATCGCGACCTGCACGCTCGGTTGGCGCGCTTCTACGCACTTACGGCAAGTTATCCCTCGGATGGCGACCAGGAGGCTCGGGCGAGGTGGGGTGCTACGGCGCTACAGGAGTTGGCCCTGCTCGAGGCGAGGATTCACGACCTGCACGCGCCAACTGATGCCTGGCGGCGGTTGGCCGAAGACTATGCAGCGGCGTTGGAGGCACAGGCCCGATACATCGAGGGACGGACCTCCGACCCCGTCTCGGATCGCGCCGCCCTCGAGAGCCGAATGACCGATCTCGCCGCGCGCCGTCTCCAACTTCGCGCCGAATACGAGGACCGGCCGCCATCAGCGCACGGGGACTAAATGAGGATGTGATCATGCAGAGTCTCCCGGTGATACTGGTCGTCGTCGCAGCCGCGGTAACGGTGCTCGTGGTTGGGTGGATCGTTACCCTGCGAGGACACGGGTCAGGGGAGGGGGGGGTCGACTTCACTGGAGTAAGGCTTCAAGTAGTCGCCTTCGCGCAGTTCACGTTCGCCGTTGTGCTGGCGATCGTATTGGTGGGCTATCCGGTCGCCGGTTGGCCTGCGCTGGTCGCCGCGGGCCTGCTGGTTGGCTGGACGGTGCTGCTTGTGCTTGTCGCGACACGCATGCGGCCCGGGCCTTGACGCAGTGACCACGGGCACCTGCCTCTCCGAGTGCGCCATGCGCCAGCCCATCGGGCTGCACGGCGAGGCGGAGGTCTTCGTCGTCCCCCGACCGCCGTCCGGGGCCTCCCAGATCACCCTGTCGGTGGCCCGTTTCGTGGTGCCGCCGAGCCCGCCACCACCGGCGCCGCAGCCTCCCTCCCGTGGCCCGATCGAGGGGCCCTGGGCGTTCGCTGTCGCCGTTGGCGAGTAGCCGCCTGCTGCCTGCTGAGGCGGGTGTAGCCGGAGACAGGAAGAGGCGTGCGCAGCCGTCCGCGCGGTTGCGCTGCGTGAGACGGCGGCTGACACTGCGTCCATGCACGATCCGTTCCTGCCACTCCGGTTGGGCATCGTGCTCTTGATGCTCACCCTCACGCTCGCCGGGGCGGGGGCGAGCGGCGCAGGAACACATCTTCGCGCTGTATGCGCTCTGCGCCGCCGCGGTCGGGGCGGGGCTCCTGGTCGGGCAGCGCCGCAGGCACGGGTCCTGGACGGCCCTGCTGACGAGACGGCCGGTGGGTGCCCCCTGGATGCCGGCCGTGGACGGGACTGCCGCGGCGGGCGTCTTCTTCACGGTCGCCGGTGTCGCTGCCGCGGTCCCGCCTGCGTCTGTGGGGATCCTCGACGGGGTGGGGCTGCTGGGCGTGCTCGCAGGGCTCGTGCTGATGTTCTTCTACGTCGCCGACGGCTACCAGGTGCTCCGCGGTGTGCCCGGCATTCGGCCAGTCGGCCAGCACCCCTTCGTGATCGGTGCCTATGTGTTCGCCGCCGCCTGCGGCATCGCGGTCGGGATCTGGCCCGGCGTCGCGCGAGTGGGGGCCGTGCTCCTCGTCGTGGGCGCCGTGCTCGTGGGTCTTGCGGCCCTCTCCCTGCGGGGGCCGGCGCGGACACCGTAGCCACCCGGAGAGGCTCATCCCGCGAGAACTGCCTCGTACCGCCCCAGCGCGGCCTGAGTGCGCGCCTTCGGCGCAACCAGCTACCGAGAGCTGCCGTGCGTCCCGGCGACGCTACCGATCCGTCGGCGCGCCGAGGCTCGACCAGGTGAGGGTCAGGACCCGGCCGTTCAGCGACGGGGGCAGGTCGCCTACGCTGCCCGCGATGGTCACGATGGCGCTCGCGTCAGCTTCATGCCGCCTTGTTCATGCCAGCGGACAACTGTCATGGCGATGTCCTGCCCATCGAGTTGGTCGGCACCGTTCCGATCCCGTTCGGCATGCCGATCCTGTGGCGCCACCGCACACGGGTGCAGCGCTGACGGTCTGGCGGGCCCCACCGAACTCATCGTCAAGATCGGCCGCGGCCCGCGTTCCGACCGCACGGTTCTTGACTCCCCGTCGCGAGGCAGATGAAGACTCAGCGCGTGGGTCGGGCGTCGTTGGATGCCTGACGCGACCAGCTCGTGGGGTGCCGGATGGGCGGGCTCGACTCGTACGCATACTCCCTCTGGGCGGACCCGAGCGGTGGAGCGCGCACGAGGCCTGGGTGCGCCTCAGCGGCGCCGACCGCGGTGCGCATGTCACGCTGCAGATCCAGGGATCGCTCGCAGGTGCGGAGCAGGCCGGGATCAGGGACTGGGCGCAGGTCGAAACGACGCAACGCATGATCGACGGCGTGCCGGCAGGAGAGTGGATCGACCGCCTCTTCCGGGCGCTCTGCGAGGCACTCGTCCCGTCTACCGCGACCGCCTCGTCGTTGGGCGAAGCCGGTGGGTACCTCCGCCGCTACGGGGTGAAGACCGATGGCCTGCGCTGGCTGATATACGTCGGGCCGTCGAAGGCCGCCGCGCTGAACGTCGAGGCGGCCCGCCAGGTGCCGGGCGCCGAGTGCAGCCCCGTGGCCGGGGGTCTTCTGGTGTGCGTCGATCCCTTGCCGGGCCGCGCGGTCTGTCGCGCCCTCGCTGCCCGTGCCGCTGCCGGTCCGCCGCCCGCAGGTCACTGGCGGCGCTCGATCCGGCACGCCCCGTGTGCTGCGCACTCTGGGAGACAGGCCGCGATTACCAGGCCGCGACCGCGGCCAAGTCGGGGTGGGACGGACACGCGGCGCCTGGGGCGACCAGCTGGTCGCATCGCGTCAGCGACCCGTCGTGGGCCGCATACTCCGGGCAGCGCACGAGCCCGTCGCTCGCCTCCGTCCGTGACCGGCGCTGCTCGTGCGTCGGGAGCAGGGGGTCCAGCCACGCGTCGCTCCAGACGATCACGCGCCGGGCCACCTCGGCCGCGTCGTAGCTGCCGAGGCCCGCCACCAGGAGCGGATCGAGATCCGTGAGGAACTCGCTCGTCGTGACGTGGCTGGCGAGCCGCGCGCGGAACTGCGTCGGCGAGATCCGCTCGTGGCGCAGGTAGTGCGCGGCGGCCACGGCGAGCTCGCCGTCGGCGATCCGGAGCTCGCTGCGGGCGAGGTCGAGGTCCCACAGGTCGCGCCCCTTGCGGCGCTGCGAGAGCGCCCGGAACTTCGTCCCCGCCAGCTCCGGCGCCTGGTAGGTCGTGACCGCCGCCTCGCCCTCGTACCACGCCGGCACGTCCACAGCGAGGCGCGGAGCCACCAGATCGAGGGCCGGCGCCGCGTCCGCGCTGTTGATCTCAACTTCGAGCTCAACCGGTGCGAGGCCGGCCACGGCGGCACGCACGAACGCCCTGTAGCGCGTGGGCTCATGGACCGGATCGCCGCGGAGGGAGACGTCGAGCCGCCCCGCGATCCGGGCGAACGCCGCGTCCAGGTCGCGGTAGCGGGCCGTGCCCGCGAGCAGGACATAGTCGAGATCCTCGCTGTAGCGTGCCGGCGCCGCGAGATGGAGCTGGTGCAGGCAGGTGCCGCCGCGCCACACAAGCGACGGACCGGTCAGCGGGTCGGACGCGATCTCGATGGCGAGGGCCGACAGGAGGAGGTCCTGCGCGACTTGCCGATCGTCGCGCCACGGCTTACACGCCCGCCAGGCCGTGATGGCCTCGACCGGTATCACCGATCCGCCTCCGCGCCCGCGTTCTCGCGGATCCACCACCGCCGGTCGACGGGCCCCTGTCCAGGGCCGCGCGCGTCGAGAGGGCTCGGCGCGCCGGCGCCGGACTTCGCAAGCTTCGCCAGGCGCGCCGTATCGACGTCCGACCGAACGCGCGCGATGACCCATCCCGCCCGCCGTGCCGCGGTTGGCCCGCGATCGGCCGCCGCGTCGGCGAGATCTCCTGCGTCGAGCGGGAGCGACCGGGCGACCGTCATGACGTTGCCGATTCCGCCGCCGCGCTCCGGGTGCTCGAGAAGGTCGAGCAGGGTCGCCTCAGGCGTGGAGACCCGCCAGCGGCCGTGCTCGCCGCGCACGGTCGTGGCGGCGCTCCGGCTGACCCGCGTGCTGTAGTAGTAGCGAAGCCGCAGGCCGCCGATCTCCCGATCCCGCAGGCGGTGGTCGACGACGACCTGGAACACCTGCGCGGCCTGGTGGGAGGCACCGTGGTGGGCGGCGGCGCTCAGGTAGCCGACGTAGTAGCCGACGTGCAGGTGCCGCATCGCGGCGTCGATGAACCGCTCGCCGGGGATCACTCCCCACGAACGGTACTCGGGGGGCACGACCACGTAAAGACCTCGTACGGGACTGAACAGCCAGCCGGCCTGCTGGGCCCGCTGGATGGCCATCTCCGCCGCCTCGGGCGAGACGTCGAGCTTCTGCACGAGTTCGGCGGCAGTGATGGTCTGCCGCCCCTCGGCGAGCAACCCGAGCCACTCCTTCACGTACGTCGCTGTCACCAGACATACTCCGGCCGTTGGTTTATTGCACGTACGGTAGGGTCGGATACTAGTCTCCGTCAAGAACCCGAGTGCGCATCGTCTCTGGACTGGGCGAGGAGGCAGGTCCCGATTCGCCAACCGGTGCGTAGCGTGCCTCGACAGCGATTGCTTCCATCCTGCTCGTGCTGGGCGCGGTTCTACTCGCCTCCGCAGCGCTTCTCTCGAGGCATCCGGGGTCGAGCGGGCGGTAGGCCGTCGATGGGCCTCGGCGAGGCGGGAGGAGCTGCGGGTGCCGAGGTGAACAGCTTGCTCGCAACCGGGCACAACGCGTCCGTGCAGGCGTTGGCGTCCGGGGCGGACGAGACGGTCCTGCTGCTCGACGAGGGGAACTCGGCCCGCCAGATCATCGGCCTGCCGCCCGCTCAGGCCGCGCCGCGGCCGTTCACGCGGCCTGGGCCTCTCGGGCACGGCGCCGACGCAGGCCGGAGCGCGGGCCGAGCAGGGCCGCCGCGAGGAACGCGGCCGTGTCGACCAGCACGATCGTCGCGCCGCTCGCGGCGTTGGCCCAGTAGCTCACGTACAGGCCAACCACCGCAGCGCCGATGCCCACGCCAATCGCAACCCGCATCATCGAGGCGAAGCGCACCACCAGCAGCTGTGCGGTAGCGGCCGGCGTCACGAGCATCGCGACCACCAGGATGATTCCCACCGACTGCAGGCTCACCACGATCGTCATTGCCACGAGCGCGAGGAAGAGATACTCCAGCGTGCCCACCGGCAGACCGGATGCGCCGGCGCCGAGCGGGTCGAACGTCGCGTAGAGGAGCTCCTTCCACAGCAGCCCGACGATCGCGAGGACCAGGCCCCCCAGCACCACCAGCCCGACCAGGTCCGCCGTCGAGATTGCCAGCACGTCGCCGAAGAGGAACCCGAAGAGGTCCGCGACGTAGCCCTGGATGGTGCTGTACAGGAAGATGCCCAGGGCGAACGTGCCCGCGAACAGCACGCCGACCGCGGTGTCCATGCGGATCCGCGTCCGCCGGCTCACGAACCCGATCGCGAGCGCGGTCCCGATCGCCGCGATCCCGGCACCCACGTAGAACGAGCCGTTCAGCATGAACGCGATCACGACCCCGGGAAACGCCGCATGACTCACGGCATCGCCGATGAACGCCAGCCCCTTGAGCACCACGTAGGTCCCGACCACCGCGCAGACGGTGCCGACCAGCATGCCGGCCACCAGGGCGCGGATGAACACGGGGTGGGCGAGCGGGGCGATCAGCAGCTCGTGCAGCAGGGCGAGGTCCATCTCAGCGCTCGTCCTCCACGTGGTGGTGCTGCTCGCCGGGTGCCGCCTGATCGTGGTGGTGCGCGTCGTCGAGGAGCACGGTCTGGCCGCCCAGCACCAGCAGGTGACCGCCGTAGGTTTGCGCGAGCACGTCGGGGTCGAGCACGAGCGACGAGGGTCCCTGGGCGACGAGCGTCCGGTTGACCGCCGCCACGCGGTGGAAGCGCTGCGCCGCGCAGGCCAGGTCGTGCGTGGTCGCCACGACGGTCCGGCCGCGCCGGGTCTGCGCCTCGAGGATGTCCATGAGGTCTTCCTGCGTCGTCGCGTCGATCCCTGTCACCGGCTCGTCGAGCAGGAACAGCGCGGGATCCGCGGCGAGTGCGCGGGCGAGGAAGACGCGCCGCCGCTGCCCGCCCGAGAGCGCCCCGATCTGCGTCCCGCCGTGCTCCTCCATGCCGACCTGCCGCAGCGCCTCGCCGACCGCGCGCCGGTCGTCTGCGCCCGGGCGCCGCACCGGCCCCAGCCGCGGGTACCGGCCCATCATCACGACGTCGCCGACGGTCACCGGGAATGCCCAGTCCACCAGCTCGGCCTGCGGGACGTAGGCGACCCGCCGCGCCTCGCGCCCGGGGTGCGACCCGAGCACCTCCACGCGCCCGGACCACGGGGCGAGAAGCCCGGCCACGACCTTCAGCAGGGTGCTCTTGCCGGCGCCGTTGGGCCCCACGACCGCCAGCAGGGAGCCGGCCTCGACCGCCAGGGTCACGTGCTCGAGCGCGACCCGGTCGCCGTAGCCCGCCGACACGTCCGAGAGCCACACGTCGGAATGCGCTCGGGCGTGGGCCGTGCCGGCACCGCCGTCGTGCTCGTGGATGGCGCCGGGGGGCGCCGTGGTGGCCGTCACGACAGCTCCTCCACCGTCACGAGAGCGCCCCCACGATCCGCTCCACGTCCCAGCGCATCATGCCCTCGTAGGTGTCCGCGGGGGCTTTCCCCAGCGTGTCGTTGTACAGGTCCGTCACCACCCGGGCCCCCGACTCCTGCGCGATTGCCTCGGCGATCGCGGGGTTGAACTGCGCCTCGGCGAACACCGCCTTCACTCCGGCGGCCCGGATCGCATTGACGAGCGCGATGACCTGTCCGGCCCCCGGCTCCTGGCCGGGCGCCGCCACCACGGTGCCCACGATCTCCAGGCCGTACGCCCGTGCGAAGTAGGGGAACGCGTCGTGGAAGGAGACCAGCCGGCGGTCGCCGGTCGGGATGGTCGCGATGCGCGTGCGGATCCACGCGTCCAGCGCCTCCAGGCGGTGCGTGTACGCGCCGGCGCCGGCGGCGTAGTCGGCTGTGTGCCCCGGGTCCACCTGCGCGAGCCGCTCGGCGATGCGAGACACGTACCGCTCGGCGTTGGCGACGTCGAGCCACAGGTGCGGGTTCGGCGTGCCGTTCTCGCCGAGCACGTAGGTGGCACCCGGCAGGTCCTCGGCGAGACGGACCACGGGTGCCGTGGCACCGGCGTCGGAGATCAGCCTGGTCATCCAGTCGTCCAGCCCGAGGCCGTTCATCACGATCAGCCGCGCCGCGGAGATTCGTTCCACGTCGAGGGGGCGAGGTGCGAACGTGTGGACATCGCCACCGTTCGGGATGAGGCTGACGGCGTCGACGTGGCTCCCGCCCACCTGCCCGACCAGATCCGCGAAGACGGTGGTGGACGTCACGACGACGATCCGGCCGCCCGATGCGCCCGATCCGCCCGATCCGCCTGCGCTTCCTCCCGCCGGGCCGCCGGTCGAGGCGCCGGACCCCGTGCACGCAGCGAGTGTCAGCGTGCCGGCCAGCAGCAGGACCGCCGCGAGCCGGTGGACGCGCCCAATCCTGGTCATGCCGCTGCTCCTCGCGGTCCCGTCGACGCGCGCGCCTGGCAGTCGGGGCAGATCCCGTACAGCTCGAGCCGGTGTCCGTCCACGCGGTAGCCCGTGCGTTCCGCGATCTCGCGCACCACCGCCTGCAGGTCGCAGCCGTCCACCTCATCGGTGCGCCCGCAGGCCGAACAGACGACGTGGTGATGGTGGGCAGGCTCGCAGTGGACGTAGGCGTGATCGCCAGTCGGGAGGTCGATCCGCTCCACGCCGCCCAGGCGTACGAAGACGTCGAGCGTCCGGAAGATGGTCGCTCGCCCGATCGCGACCTGTCGCTGGCCGGCGTCGGCGGCGAGGTCCGCAGCGGTGAAGTGCCCCGACCGCGTCGCGATGAGCTCGGCGACGACCCGGCGGGGTTCCGTGACGCGGAGCCCGGAACGGGTCAGCGGGCCGAGCAGAAAGGCGGCGCTGCTCACGGTCAGATGATACTTAGTATCACAAGCCCCCGGTGGAGGCAGCCTTTCGCCCGCTTCGCGCCACCCTGCGGTACCCTGCGCCGTGCGCGTGTCCTGCGCGCTGCGCGTCGACCCCCGCGGGCTCCCGGATGAAGGCCCGTCGCGTCCCGAAAGGAGATCCACCCTGAGCGCCAACCGCCCCACGTCGAACTCGGCGGCCCGCCGCGAGCGGCGTGCCGCGCAGCGAGCCCAGCGCCCCGCCGCTGGCCGTCCGGCAGGCGGCGGGGCCGGCGGCGGGCCGGCGGTGCCGTCTGCGCTCCGGTCGCCGATCGCGCTGATCACCCTCGCCGTCGTCGCGGTGGCCGCGATCGGGCTCGTCTTCGTGCTGGTGCAGAACGCGGTCGGCGGATCGCGAACAGGCACGATCGTGGCGCCGTCGCCCTTCCCGGCCGCCCTCGCGCACGGCCGCTCGCTCGGCAGCGCCAACGCGCCGCTCAAGCTCGACGAGTGGGAAGACTTCCAGTGCCCGTACTGCGACAACTATTCGGTCAACATCGAGCCGCACCTGATCAGCCAGTACGTGAGCTCGGGGCAGCTGGAGATCACCTATCACGACTACTCGTTCATCGGGCAGGAGTCGTTCACTGCCGCTGTCGCCGCCCGGTGCGCCGGCGACCAGGGCCAGTTCTGGGCCTTCATGGAGTACCTGTTCGCGAACCAGGGCACCGAGAACAGCGGCACCTTCAACCAGGCGCTCTACGATGGGATCGCCGGCCGTCTGAGCCTTGACCAGGCCAGGTTCAACCAGTGCCTGTCCGACCCGTCGATGCTGAGCGCGGTGCAGGCGGAGACCGACCAGGGCAAGCAGCTCGGGATCACGGGCACGCCCACGCTCTTCCTCAACGGGAAGCAGTACACGGGCGGCCTCGACCTCCCGAGCGTGTCGGCCGCAATCGATGCCGCCCTCCGGGCGCTGCCCTCCGCGCCGCCCTCCGCGGCCGCGGGCGCCAGCCCGGCGACGGCGGGGAGCCCGGCCGCGTCGTCGGCGGGTGCGGCCCGGTCCCCGGCCCCGACGCCAGGCGCGTCATGAGCGTGGGGATGACCCCGTGAGCGCACGGCGATCCCGCACGAACGCGCGGGGGAGGCCGTCGGACAGCGCGTCCGGGCGGGGCGCGTCGAGGCCCGCGGCGGTTCCCTTGCCGGCGCACGCCGTGGCAGGAGTCGCGGCGCCCGTCGCGGAAGGCGACCCGGCCGGCTCCGGCGCACGTGGGCCGGCCCTCGCCGATCCACCGCGCGGCCTGCGCGGGTGGCTGGCGAGCGACCGGGCGAGGTTCGCGGTGGCGATGGCGGTCCTGGCCGCGATCGCCATGGTCGCCCTGGGGTACCTGGCGGTCGTCAAGCTGACCAACTCCACGGCCGTGTGCTTCGTGGTCCAGGGCTGCGACACGGTCCAGGCCAGCAAGTACAGCACGTTCATGGGCATCCCCGTCGCCATCTACGGTCTGGGCATGGCTACGCTCGTGCTGGTGTCGGTCGTGGCGTGGTGGCGGACCGGCGACCGGCGCATCCTCTACGTGCCGTATGGGCTGGGGCTGATCGGCGTCTTCGTGATCGCCACGCTGGTGTACCTCGAGTTGTTCGTGATCCACGCGATCTGCATCTGGTGCACGACCGCCGGCATCAGCCTCATCCTGGGGTGGATCGTCAGCGTGATCGCGGTTCGCAGGTTCGGCGCGACGAGCTGACGGGAGCGCGAGGCGGCCCCGGTCCGGTGCAGTGACCCGGCCGGCCAGCCGGGCCAGTCGCGGCCGGCTACTTCTGCGAGGTCCCCCTGTAGACCCCGTCGCCCGCCTGGACGATCGCCATGGCCCCGTGGGCCGCGTAGGTGAAGGCGTGATCCACCATCACGTACTGCCCGTCCTCCGGCGGCACGAACTGCACGATCGCCCCCTGCGCCGGTGAGAGATCGACGGCCTGCGAGCCCCAGCCTCCCGCGTTGCCCGCCGAGAGCTCCACGCCCTCCTTGATGACCGTGTTGAAGATCGTGCCCACGATGTGGAACGACGTGCCGATGCTGGGACCGGCGTCCAGGACGAAGACGCGCACCGTCTTGCCGGTGTCGACCAGCAGGGGGTGGTCCTTGTACTGGTTCGCCACGCCGTTGAAGACGACGAAGTCGGGCGCCGGGTCGGTCGCGGCCGCGCGGGTGAAGTCGACCGGCTTGCCCTGCCCGCCGAAGTACCACTCGCTCTGGACGATCGTGAATTCCCTGTCGACCCCGGGCAGGCCGCCCTTCGGCTCGACGATGACCATCCCGTACATGCCGTTGGCGATGTGATCGAGCGCGGGCGCGGTGCCGCAGTGGTACATCCAGACCCCGGCATAGTCGGCATGCCAGATGTACCAGGCGTCGTGGCCCGGGTTCACCGACTGCATGGGGCCGTTCCAGGCGACCTGGCTGGCGTGAAAGTCGAGCGAGTGGGGCATGGTGCTGGTCGAGGGGTTGACCAGGTGCACGCGGACCGTGTCGCCGAAGTGCACGCGGATCACCGGTGCGGGGATCTGGCCGTTGAACGTCCAGGCGTGCACGACGTACCCCGTGGCGATCGTGAAGTCCTTCTCCTCGACCGTGAGCGTGATGGTGTGGTCCGTCCCGGGCAGCACGGCCGGCGCCGTCGCGTCATAGAGCTGGTACGGTGCCGCGGACGGATCGGGCGACGGCAGCTGATAGGTGGCGGTCGAGGTGGACGAGGACGCCGGCGCGCTCATGCCCGGCATCGTGCCGGCCGCCGTGGCGCCGGCGACGCCGTTCGCTCCGGCTGCCGCGGCGCTCGCCACCGGGCTGGTGACCGGTCCGGGGAGCGCGGAAGCCGGCGCCTCGGTCCAGGTAGCCTGGCCGCTCGCCACGCAGGCGCCGGCGATGAGCGCGACGGCCAGGACGCCGGACACCCGGACGAGCTGCCGATGCATCGTGTCTCCTCTCTTTCGGCGGCCCCTGCGGAGAGGCCAAACATCAGTAAGTTACTTAGTATTTATTCATGCGGAGCACACGTCAACCGGCTGGCGACGGTATGTGGACGGCTGGCGACGGTAAGCGCCGAATGGCTCGATCCGTCCCCGTGACACCCTCGGGTCCCCTCCGCGTGCCGGAGCATCGGTGCGGGTCGGGCGTCCGGGGGAGCCGCTGATGCGCGCCCGGGAGCGGACGGCCGACCGTCGGGTCACGGCCGCCGGCTTGTGGGCGGCGGGTGGCTTCCTGCTCCTGTCGATCGCCTCGGCGGCGCTGCCGTCGCAGGTCCGCATGGGTGCCTGGCTGCCGCTCCACCTGGCGCTGGCGGGCGCGGCCTCGCAGGCGATCGGGGCGGCACTGCCGTTCTTCACCGCCTCGCTGCTCGCGGGGCGACCCGCCCGCTGGGAGCTGCGGGCGGCCGTGCTCGTGCTCCTCGGTGCAGGCGCGCTGGCGGTCAGCGGCGGGTTCGCCGGACACGTGCCGCCGCTGGCTGCGGCCGGGGGCGCGTCGTTCATCGCCGGCATCGGGCTGCTGGCGCTGACCGCGTTCCTCCCCCTGCGTCGGGCGATGGGCAGCCGCCACCCCTGGGTGCTCGTCGCGTACGGCGTCGCGCTGGCGGACGTCGCGATCGGCGCGGCGCTCGGCTCGTTCGAGGTGGGTGGCTTCGGGCCGGTGCAGGCCGACTGGGCATGGCTCAAGCCGATGCATGCCTGGCTGAACCTGCTGGGGTTCGTGTCGCTGGTGGTCGCGGGGACTCTGCTGCATCTCTACCCGACCGTGGTCGGCAGCCGCATCTCCGGCGGGATCCGCATGCGGGTCATGGTCGTCGGGCTCGCGCTCGGCGCCCCCCTGGTCGCCCTTGCGTACCTGGCGCGGAGCGACATGATCGGCCTGGCCGGGGCCGCGATCGAGATCGCCGGTGCGGTGGGCCTCGTCGCCTACGTCGCCGGCGCATGGCGGGTGCGGGGGCACTGGACGGGCGACCTCTCCTGGCGGACCGTCGCGATCGGGAGCCTCGGTTCTGGGGTGGCCTGGTTCGCGATCGCGGTCGCCGCTGCCGCGGGTCGCGTGCTGCTCCAGGGCGCGACGCCCGGCGCGTGGTCGCTCTCGGTGGTGGGTGCGCCCCTCGCCGCCGGGTGGATCGCGCAGTCGCTGGTCGGGTCATGGACCCACCTGCTCCCCGCGATCTCCGGCGGATCGCCCCGTCGCCACGCGCGGCAGCGCGGGATCCTGGGGATCGCCGCCGTGCCCCGGATCATCGCGATGAACGGCGGCGTGGCGCTCATGGCCGTCGGGCTCGCGATGTCCATCCCCGCACCGATGGAGGCGGGAGCCGTGCTCGTGGCGGGCACGCTGCTGATCGGCCTGGGGCTCCTGCTCGCGGCGACCCTGGCGCGCGAGCCCGGGCGCTGACCGCGGGCCGCGCGACGAAGCGCTACGACGCGGCCACGCCTCCGGGCAGTCGCCGTCGCCGGGACTGCGCCACTTCGGCGAGCGTCGCCTGGGCGAGCGATCGAAGCAACGCGTCCCGTGCGTCCGAGAACACGTCGTGGACGTCGCAGCGACCCTCGGGGTCGCAGGGCCCGCCCCTGAGGATGCAGGTCCGCATGCCGTGCTCGTGCTCGGCGGCGCGGATCACGTCGAGCAGCGAGATCTCGACGGCCGGTCGCGACAGGCGGTACCCACCGGAGCGCCCGGTCGTGGCGACCACCAGGGCGGCACGGACCAGGTCGGCCATGACCTGGGGCAGGAACCGCGGCGGGATCTGCATCTCGGCCGCTATCCGGCGGGTGCTGAGGAGACCGTTCCCGTCCGCGCCGGCCAGCGCGACAGCAGCGCGGACGGCGTAGTCCCCCCGTCGCGTCAGCTCGAGTCGCATGGCGGGACGAGTATGCCACGCCGGCGCGGGAGGCCCGGGACGGCGCATCGCGGTCCGTCCGGCACCTGGAGCCCGGCTGCGGCGCCTACCATGATCTGCCGTGCATCCCCTCCGCGGCCTCTACCTGATCGTCGGCGTCCTGATCGGCGTCCTGATGCCCTTCGTGCCGGTCATCCTCGAGCAGCGGGGCTTCTCCGCACCGGCGATCGGCGTCGTCACGGCGTGCACGGCCCTGGGATACGTGGTCGCCCTGCCGGTGTGGGGGCACCTGGGTGACGTCGTACTGGGGCGCCGGCGCGCACTCCAGGCCGCCGCACTCGGCTCAGGTGCGGTCGCGCTCCTCTTCGGCGCACCGGTCGCGCTGCCGCTCGTCGCCTGCGCCGTGATCGGGTACTACGTGGTCGAATCAGGCGCCGGCATGCTCACGGACGCGCTGGCGGTCCACGCCCTGGCGGCGACCCCCGACCGGTACGGGCGCTTCCGGCTGATCGAGAGCGGCTCGTTCGCGGTCGCGGCGCTGGCCGCCGGGTTCGCGTACGACGTGGTCGGGTATGGTCTGTCGTACCTTCTCGCCGCGGCGTCGGGCGTCCTGGTTGCGATCGCGGTCGTCGCGGTCCCCGACGCGCCGCGGGCCCGCCTTGCCGACTACCGGCAGCCTGCCGACGCGGCACTCCTCCGGCAGGGGGAACGCGATCCGGCCGAAGGCGGCACGGTCGGGCACGGTCCGCCGGCCCGGACCGGGGTCGAGCCACGACCTCGCGCCCCCGACCCAGGCGCTCCCGGGCGCGCGCGGCGCTGGAGCGAGCTCGCCGGGTCGATCGGCGTCGCGATCGAGGTCGAGCCCCGCCTGGTCGGTGTCATGGCGGCCGTGGTGCTGGCCCACCTGGGCGTGCTGGCGAGCTTCACGTTCCTGCCGCTGCGTCTCGTGGAGCTGGGCGGCCCGCCATCGGTGATCGCGCTCTCCGCCTCCGTGTCCGCGATCTTCGAGATCCCGGCCATGCTGGTCGCCGCCCGCTTCGTCTCCCGCGTCGGGCTGCGCGGGCTGTTCGCGCTCGCCTGCGGACTGTACGCCCTCGCGTTCCTCTCCTGGGTCGTCCTCGCCGACCCCACGTTGATCGTCGCCTCCCGGATCCTGACCGGGCTCGCGTACGGGGCGCTGACCGTCACGATCGTGCTCACCGTCGGCGCGCTGCTGCCCGACCAGCTGCAGGGGAGCGGCCAGGCGCTCTACGGGATGAGCGCGATGGGGATCGCGTCGGTCATCGCGAACCTCGGAGGCGGGGTGCTGTTCGGCGCCTACGGCCACGGTCCCGTCTTCCTGGTGAGTGCCGTCACCTCCGTTGCGGCCGCGGCCGTGGCGTGGCGCTACGTGCCGGCACGCGGCGAGGTCCGCGTGGGGACCTCGCGCCGGTAGGCCCCGGGCCGCGCGCGGATCGGGCCGCGCACCCATCGGGCCCCGCACCCCCGGGCCCCGCGCAGGACTGGCCCCCACGCCCCCGGGTCGCGCTCACCCGATACACTCGCCCCTGAGGAGGGACACGATGCGGATGTGGGGCGGGCGGTTCAGCGGCGAGACCGATCCGCTGATCGCCGACGCGACCCGCTCGGTCGAGGTCGACCGTGCGCTGGCGGTCGACGACATCGACGGGTCGATGGCCCACGTGCGCGGGCTCGAGCGGGCCGGACTGCTGACCGCGGACGAGTCCCGACGGCTCGTGGAGGGTCTCCAGGCGCTGCGCCGGGACGTCGACGCCGGCACGTTCGCGTGGGACCCGGCGCTCGAGGACGTCCATCTCAACCTCGAGGCAGCCCTCACGGCGCGCCTCGGTCCGGTGGCCGGCAAGCTGCACACCGGGCGATCGCGCAACGACCAGGTGGCGCTCGACCTGCGACTGTGGCTCCGCCGGACGGTCCGCGACCTGGACGGCGACCTGGTCGCGTTCGAGCGAGCGCTGGTGGACCGGGCCGAACGTGATGGCCAGGCGATCCTGCCGGGGATGACCCACGTCCAGCCCGCGCAACCGGTGCTGCTCGCCCACCACCTGCTCGCCTATGTCGAGATGCTGGAGCGGGACCGGGGCCGGCTGGCCGACTGCGAGCGGCGCGCTGACCGCTCGCCGCTCGGGTCAGGGGCGCTGGCGGGGGCCGGCTTTGCGCTCGATCGCGAGGCGACTGCCGCCGACATGGGCTTCTCGGGCGTCACCGCCAACTCGCTGGACGCGGTGAGCGACCGTGACTTCGTGGTCGAGTTCCTGGCCGCCGCTGCGCTCGCCATGGTGCATCTCTCGCGCCTCGCCGAGGAGCTGGTGTGGTGGTCCAACCCGGCGTTCGGCTGGGTCGCGCTCGCGGACGCGCATGCCACCGGCTCGTCGATGATGCCGAACAAGAAGAACCCGGACCCGTGCGAGCTGGTGCGGGCGCGCGCCGCGCGAGTGGCCGGCCATCTGGCGACGATGCTGGGGGTGCTCAAGGGGCTGCCGCTGGCCTACCAGCGCGACCTGCAGGAGGACAAGGCCCCGCTCTTCGATGCGGCCGCCGTGTTCAGCTCGTCGCTGCGGGTGATGACCGCGGTCGTGGGCGGACTCTCGTTCGACGCGGACCGCATGCGCGAGGCGGCCCTGCGCGGCCACGTGACCGCGACGTCGGTCGCCGATGCGCTGGTGGAGCGCGGACTTCCGTTCCGCGTCGCCCACCACGTGGCGGGACGCCTCGTGGCCGAGGCGGAACGTCGTGGCTGCCGGCTCGATCAGCTGGATGACGAGGCGTTTCGGGAGGCGCTGGCGGCCGAGGAGGGGCCCGAGGCGCGCCGGCTCGCCGGCGAGGCGGTGACGGGGCTGGGCGGCGAGCTCCGCCGGGCGGCGACGTTGGAGGCCGCGGTCGAGCGGCCATGCGTCACGGGTGGAACGGCCCCGGCGCGGGTGCGCGAGGCGATCGAGGCCGCGAGGAAGAGACTGGACCGCCGAGGCGGCCAGGGCTGACTAGCATGCGTGCCCCGCCAGCGCCTCGTCGATGGCCGCCTCGATCCAGGCCCGTTCCGGCACGCCCCTGAGCCCGGCCGTCGTGTAGTAGACGCGGCAGCGCGGGGTGTAGTCGCCTGGGTCGACGAATCCGGGCGCGACATCGCGACCGTTGACCCGGATGGTGGGCGAGCCGGGAAAGCGAAGGCGCACCGCGGTGGCCGGGTCGGTCGCGTCGACCTCGTGCACGGGGGTGTCGAGCCCGCGCTCTGCCAGCACCTCCTGCAGCAGAGACCGCGCGGCCGGGTGGTTGGGGCAGTCCTCGAACCAGAGCAGTTCGATCTCGAGCATCGTGTGATCCCTCGATTCGCTGGGCGTGCCGGTCGCTGGGCGTGCCGCCTGCCCCCAGGGGTCCGCCTGCGGCCACCTGCGTGGCAGTGTACCGGGCACGCGGCCACCCGCTGGCGCAGGCGCCGTGCCGGATAGCCTGCCGTCCGCGTGCCGTCCGCGCCGGACCGGCTCTTCCCGATCGGGGATGGGTGGCGTTACGCGCGTCGTCGGCCGGCTGATCGCACCGGTGCGCCGAACCGGCGCTGGATCTCGCCGGTCAGGGTCGCCTGGCTGATCCGACCGTTCGCCGCCTGCAGCGAGCGATCCAGCAGCCACGCCGAATCGGTTGCCGAGAGCGGCGATCTGCTGGCCAGCGACGGCCCCGCGTTGTAGGAGCCGTTCGCGGGCATCCCGCTGGTGTCGCCCTCCGCGATCTTGACCAGCCTGACACGGGTCCCGTTGAACGCCGAGTCGCCGGCGATCGGGTCGGTGAGCGCGACGTCCTTGAGGTACGGATCGACGGCCATCGCCGGATTCGGGACCAGGCCCTTCGCACGGGCAGGCTCTCCCGCGATGCGCTGCCCGTCGATCACGATGTCCGACGCGCCGTACGCCCAGTGGCCGTAGCTCCAGGAGATGGCGATCGACCCCGGACGGATGCCCTCCACGACCCGCACGCGGCCAGCCACGGTCTGTGTTTGCCCGACGTACGTCTCGAAGTTGCCCGCAAAGTCCGGACCCTCGATGCGCACCACGTTCCCGTCGTGCAGCCCGAGTCGTTTCGCGTCGACGCTGTTGAGATAGACGAAGTTCTCGGGCATCAGTGCCATCTGCGCGGCGTAGTTGCCCGGCGTGCGCGATTGGCCGCCCCAGATCTCCTTGTAGGTGAAGAGGTCCAGGTCGTACTCGGCGGGGAAGACGACAGCCTGGCCGATGGTCGATGCCAGCGCCTGGTACACGGGCACGCCCGAGAGGGATTGACCGGTCATGGAGTTTTTCGCACTGCCGATCGGTTCGACGTAGAGGTTGAGGAGCTTGCCCCACTGGTGTGCGAGATATGCCCCGTTGTAGGCCTTCGAGGACGACTCGAACCGTCCGCCCCGGTCGAGCACGGTGACGACCCGCCGCCAGTGCTCGCCGACGGCGGCCTGCCACTTCGCCTCGTCGAAGACGGCCGCTGGCAGGTGACGGCGTGCCTCGCGGAACAGCGCCACTTCGGCGTCGCTCGCGTCGGGGACCGTGTCGCCGGCCTTGTCGCCCCAGGCGACGTTCGCGACCATCTTGAGGTGGTAGTCCTCGGAGCGGTTCAGGTTCATGCCTGCACCGAGGCCGTTCTGCCCGAACCCGGACGTCCCGAGGCGCTCGGCGAGCGCGATGACGAGCGTGTCGGTGCTGAGGACCATGGACTCGCCGCCCACCGTGACCGTGTCGGTGACCGGCGCCGCCACTGGCTGGCGGAACTTGGTGTTCTTCGTGACCACGACGGGACTCGTGCCCACGCCGTTTGACCAGCGTTCCAGATACGAGAGGTCCGGGAACAGGTAGTCGGCGTACATGCTCGTCTCGCCGATCGTGACGTCCGTGGCGATGAAGAGCGGCAGGCGCTCGGTGTCGCGCAACATCGCGATCTGGAGATGGCCGGCCGGTGTCGCGAGCGCCGGCGTGCCGTAGTGCAGCCACAGGATCCTGGCGGGATAGGGGTAGCCCGCGTAGGCCGCCGGGATCACCTCCTGGTACACGTCGAAGGTGAACGGGAACCACGGGCGAGCAGCGGGATAGCCGTGGAACAGGGTGCTTGACTCGTACGTCCCGCTGGCCTCCCGGGTCAGCTTGACCCCGAACCTGGTCAACGCGCCGGGGTGCATCTGGTCCAGCGGGTACGGCTGTCCGGACTTGGCGCCCATGAAGTCCCAGCCCCCGCCGCCGGCCGTGAATCCGCCGACATGGTCCACGTTGCCGATCAGGAAATTGAGCGCGATGATGGCCTGGGCGGCATAGTAGCCGTAGGTCGTCTTGATCGGTCCGCGGTAGAAGTCGATCCCGGCCTGTTTCCCGTGGGCGGTGAACTCGGTGGCCAGCGCCACGATGGTCGCCTGGTCGATCCCGCTCTCCTGCGCGTAGAAGTCGAGCCCGTTCGAGTACGCGCTCTCCTTGAGCACGTGGAAGCCGCTCTTCACGTTGAGCCCGGCCACCGTCGTGTACACGTCGAGGTCGCCCACGACGGCGACTGCCGTGTCGTACGGGTCGAACGTGGTCGGCTCGCCGTCGACCATCGCGACGAAGTGACCCGCGTCTCCCAGGCCCACGTCGGCCGCCCGCACGAACTTCCCCGTGGCCGTGTTCACCAGCCAGCTGGCGTTGGTCCACGATGGCTCGCCGGCGGCCGCGGCCGCGGCCTTGTTCGCGTTGCGCAGGAAGGCCGTGTCGTACCGGTTGTTCTCGATGACCCAGCGGAGCATCCCCATGGCCAGTGCGAGATCGCCGCCGGGCCGGACCGGGATCCACCAGCCCTTGACCGCACTCTTGGAGAGCCGCGGGTCGACGACGGCGACCTTGAGCTTCCCGTCCACGATGGCCTGCGACACGCGCGTGCTCAGCGGCGGCGGGCCGAAGTTGGCTTCGGCAAATCCTGTGCCCCAGAAGATCACGAACTCCGCGTTGGGGTAGTCCGGCTTCATGTGGTTGGTGCCCACCTGCCAGCCGGTCTGTTGAGTCCACTGGGCGGTGCTGTACTGGAACGCGACGTGATGCGCCTGCTCGCAGATCGTGGTGTGGCCGTACCAGTTCACCGATCCGAACGCACCGTACGTGAATCGCTGGGTGATCTTCTCGCGATCGGGTGAGATCCGGCCGCCGAGCAGGACGAACTGGTTGTTCTTGGGTCCCAGGTCCGGATGGTCGGGATCGATCAGCACGTCGAGGTGGTCGGCGTACTTCGTCTTGAAGTCCGCGACGCTGAGCTGTCCGGACCGCAGCAACTTGACGTCGTCCGACATCTGCTTCGCGAGGGCCGGGTCCCGCAGCGCGAAGACGTCCTTGAAGCCGGGCACGACCCGGTCTTCACCGAGGTGGGCGAACAACTTGCCACCGTCGGAGATCTCCTGGACGGCCTGATCGAAGGGGATGGTCTGCCACTTGTTGGAGCCGCGCGGCCCGGCGCGCTTCAACACCTTCCGCAGACGATACGGGTCGTACACCGTCTGGACGCCCGACTGGCCCTTGGAACAGATCGAACCGTCGACCTGCGCCGCCGTGGCGAGGTCGGTCTTGTAGTCGAGTGACGGCAGCAGGTTGATCGGGCTGTAGGCGTTGCCGTCGATCTTGACGAGGATGCCGTCCTGGATCTTGGTCTTGACCGTGCACTGCGTGTTGCACTGGAGGCACGTGGAGTACAGGACGTTCTCGGGCAGGTTCAGCGTGTACGGCTCGGCCGCGGCCACCTCTGGCGAGACCGCACTGCCGGCCAGCAGATATCCCGCATCTCCGAGCAGGGCACCGCCGGCCGTGAGCGCGCCGGCCTTGAGCAGCTGCCGGCGCGAGAGATCGGGCCCGGCAAAGCGACGGTTCATCGTGCCTCTCCCTCCTCGGTGATGCCCTGGTCGGGGGGTGCGATCTGAAGGAAGCGGTACCCGAGCACGAACACGGCAATGCCAAACGCGACGATGCCCGCCGTGACCTGCCACTCGAACAGGCTCGGGAGGTAGCTGTAGACAAGCCGGTTGCCGATGGGATCCAGGTACGCGTGCTCGAGACCCTGCAGTTCGGGGGAGATCAGCCCGGGGATCACCATGTTCAGGCGGACGGCGAAGAAGGTGATCGCGACCAGCGCCGCGCCGATCCCCTGGGCCAGCGGGTTCCGGCGCGTCAGCAGCGCCACCGGGATCACCACGCCGAAGAGCACGTGCGCGATCCAGAAGACGTACCAGTAGGGGCCGAAGAGGACGTACGTGATCAGGTTGTACTCGGAGCCCACCTGGTACCACGCCGGGATCGAGTACTCGGCAAATTCGAGCACCAGGTCCAGCAGGACCAGCCAGATGACCGCCCGGCTCAGGTACGCGACCAGGTCGCGCCACGCCACGTCCCGCTTCAACGGGAGCACGACCACGATCGCGGTCATCAGCGCCGCGCCGGAGGCCAGGGCACCGGTCAGGAAGATGATCGGGGAGATGGCCGTGTTCCAGTACTCGCGGGCCACGACCGTCCCGAACAGGGCGCCCACGCCGCCTTCGAACCCGATCGCGATCACCACGCCGATGGTGCCGATCACGCGCAGCCGCGCCCGATCCCGTTCCTGTGAGGCCACGTCGCTCCGCGAGGCGCGTGCCCGCAGGACGATGACCAGCTGGGCAAGCAGCACCACGAAGTAGGCGGTGTACAACCAGACCATCCAGGCCATCATCGAATGGAACTGTGGGCGGGCAAACACCTCCCAGAAGCGCTCCATGTGGCCGAGGTCGAACAGGATCGACAGCAGGGCCAGCACGAGGGTCACCGCCGCGGTGTACAGCGCGATCGGTCCGATCGGGGCCAGGCGCCGGATGCCGAACACGTAGACGAGACTCGACACGAGGAAGGCCCCGGCCGAGAGCCCGCCGAAATAGATGTAGGCGGCGACCCACAGCCCCCACGGGATGTAGCTCGAGTATGCGGTCGGCTGCTCGCCCAGGAGGAGTCGCTGGACGATGCCGACCAGACCGAAGACGGCCAGGGCGAGCCACGCGACTGCGAACGCGTACAGCCATGCGGGGCGACTGCCCGCCGTCCGCGCACCCGAACCCTGTGTTCCGTTGCTGTCAAGCTGTGCCGCAACGCTCATCGTTGGACCGCCCTTCACAGCAGGTAGAAGACCTTCGGCTCAGTGCCGAGGTCTTCCTTGAGCCTGACCGCGTTCGCGGACGCCGCGAGCTCGGATACCAGCGAGTCCGGATCGTTCAGATCCCCGAAGATGGTGGCGCGGCCGATGCAGGTGGTGACGCACTGGGGCAGGAGGCCGTCCACGAGCCGATGGGCGCAGAAATGGCACTTGCGCGCATTGCCCACCGGGCTCGAAGGGATCGGTCCGCTGGCGCGGCTCCAGGTTGCGCTGTACTCGAAGCTCGGCTCCTTCTCGTACTGGGTGGCGCCCGCCAGGGCCAGTGCGGCCGGCGCACCGGTGGCGGCGTTGTCCGTCCAGTTCTCCCCGAAGTCGAACGTGCGCGCCTGGTACGGGCAGGCGGTGATGCAGTACCGGCACCCGATGCAGGCGTCGTAGTCGATCTCGACGATCCCGTCGGGGCGCTTCCAGGTGGCATTCACCGGGCAGACCGACACGCATGGCGGGTTGTCGCATTGCATGCACGGACGCGGCAGGAACTGCCGCGTCACGTTCGGGTACGTGCCGATCTCGGTGTCGATGACCGGTCGATAGACGACACCCGGCGGCAGCTTGTTCTCCATCACACACGCGACGGTGCACGACATGCAGGCCACGCACTTGCGCGTGTCGATGACCATGCCCCACCGGCGCTGCTCGATCGGCTTCCGCAGGGCACGGACCAGGTCGCGCTGCATGCGGACCAGGATGTCCTCGTCGGCCTGGGGGCTGACGTCGAACATGGGCGCGGGCGCAGCGCGCTGGGCGGCGCCTCGTCCCTTCGCGGTCTTCTCCCTGGCAGGGGCGAGCACTGCCGCGCCGAGGCCACCCCGCGGAAGCACGGCCCCGGCCGCCAGGACAGCGGCCGCTTTGGTCAGGAACTCGCGTCGTTGGAGGGCCGTGGTTTCGGCAGAGTCGGCTGCCGGTTCGGGCGTTGCGACGGCCGTGCCCCCCTGAGTCTCCGGGTTCGGCATGGGTCCCTGCTCCCTCCCGTACCGTGGGAATCGCGGCGCGCACCGCCGCCCGCGGGGCGCAATCCCCGGGGCCAGGCTCGCCGCCTGGACGAGCGGCGAACCACCGCACCGTCCGCCATGCTGGTCGACCTCCGGTGGAGGGTCAGGGGTCATCCGGCATGCCAGTCGCCTGCCGTTCGGCGAGAAAAGTGGACTTCCAGCATGCGGACTGCCGCGGCAATCGGCAGTCCGTGCGGCTACCATGCCACGCGACGGCCCGGCGATCGCTCCCGCTCACTCCTGGAGGGATCCATGAACGACCAACAGCCGGGAGGCTACCTCCCGGGCGTGTACCTGGCGCTGCGAGCCTCGTACCCTGACGTGGCCGGTGCGTACGATGCGGTGGCCGAAGCCTGCCGCGCGGCCGGCCCGCTGACCCTGCGCGAGCAGCGGTTGGTGAAGCTGGGGATCGCGATCGGGCTGTCCTCCGAGGGAGCGGTGCGCTCGCACGTCCGGCGCGGGCTCGAGGAGGGGATCACGGCCGAGGCCCTGCTCCATGCCGTCGCCCTCGCGGTGCCCACGGCCGGCTTTCCTGCCACGGCGGCCGCCTACGGGTGGGCGCGCGAGGTGCTCGACGCAGCCGCGGGAGCGAGCGAAGGAGAGGCCCGATGACAACGCAATCCGAGCACGCCCTGCCACTGTCGGCGTGGCTCGATCTCCTGGCCCGCGAGCTGCCGGCGGGGAGCGCCCAGCCTACCGCTGTTGAACAGGCCGCGATCCTCGACCTGGCCCGCGTGGCTGCCCACGCCAGCGAGCGCATAGCGGCTCCCATCTCGGCGTTCCTCGTCGGCGTCGCGCTTGCCTCGCACGCACCGGAGGATCGGGCCGTCGCGCTGCGGACGCTGGTCGAGCACCTGGAGAACCAGACCGGCGCGTGACGGATCGTCCACGGCCACCCCGGCTGGTGATGTGCCCCGTGCGGTGCACCGGGGCTGGTCCACGGTAACCGCCCCAGGGTAGCCACCCAGCAGCCGCCACCGGGCTCGCACGCGGCCGATTCGCCGGATCCGGATCTGCGCGACTGGAGGCCAGGAGCGTCGCGGGGAGGTGCGACCGCGCCGCGCACGCCCAGGGCTGGCGAGTAACCCGAGCCGTCCGGCGCGGTTGCCGCCCGACGGAGCCTCCCGTGCCATCCGGCCCTGCCAGAACGGGCCTCGGGACCCGGGCGCACCTCAGTCAAACTTGTCACAGTTGTTCCTGAGATGTTCGAGGCGTCGGCGAGGCGCCGGGTACGCCCCGGCGGTCACTCGCGGCCGGCGAAGACCTGAACGTACCGGCGGGGAGGCAAAGGCTCTGCGCCCCACGCCTCCCCGCCTCCGCATGCAGAGCAGCGCGAGGCATCACGACCATGCCAAACCGCCCGATGGACGGGCAGGCCGGACGCGGCGCGTGACCCGCCAGATACCGGTGGACGTGATCATGGTCACGCACGGACCCGACGAGCCCGAGAAGGCGACGATCCCCTTCGTCATGGCCGTCGGAGCCCTGGCATCCGAGGTGGACGTCGTCGTGGGGCTGCAGGGCGCAGGTGTTGAACTGGCCGTCAAGGGTGCCGCCGACGCCGTGGCCGTGGACGGCTTCCCACCTCTGTCGAAGCTGCTGGCGGACTACCGGGAGCTCGGAGGGCGGCTGCTGGCCTGCCCGCCGAGCGTCAACAAGCGGCGGATCGATGCCTCGACCCAGTTCGTCGAGAACGCCGAGGTGATCGCGGCGGGGCGCTTCATCGTCGAGATCGGCTCGGCCTCCCACGTCCTCGTCTACTAGCCACCAGGGGAGCGATCCATGGATGACACCGAGATCCTGAGCCAGGCCCTGGCCTTCCACGGCCACAAGTGCTGGGCCAGCACGGCCGGCGTGCGGCTGGGGCTGGCCGCCATGGGCGAACTCGGCGCGACGCGCGCGGGCGCCAAGGAACTGCACGCGATCATCGAGACCGGCGACTACCACGGCGGGATGTGCTTCGGCGACGGCATCCAGTTCACCACCGGCTGCACGTTCGGCAAAGGCAACATCGAGAAGTCGGGGGAGGGGAAGTTCGCGGTCACCCTCATCGACAAGGATGCCCAGCGCGCCGTCCGGGTTGCCTACAAGCCGACCCTCCAGCCACGTATCCGCGCCACCTCGTTCATGCAGAAGCGCGCCGCGGGCGTGCCAGCCTCGCAGATCCCCGACGATGAGCAGATGGAGGTCGTGCACCTGGTCTGGGACGCGCTGGCGGGGGAGATCATGACCGTCGGGCCGATCGAGGCGCGCGCGTGGAGCGAGCCCGAGGAGGTCGTGCGCTTCGCGGTCTGCCCGTCCTGCGGCGAGCTCGTCGCCGAGCCGTACCTTCGGGTGGCGGAGGGCCGGCTGGTGTGCGCGGCCTGCTCGGGCTATCCGCGCTGATCCAGAGGGCCGTCGAGCCGTGCTGCTCTACGCCGTCGGCGGGGCAAGCGTCTTCGTCTTCTCGGGCGTCATGGCCATGGCCGGCCTGGGCGCCGCGTTCCTCTTCGTGCCGCTCTTCTACTACCTGGGGGTGCCGCTCGGCCAGGCGACATCCACGGCGCTGCTGCTGAACGCGGTGAGCCTCTCGGCTGCCACCGTCGCCTACTGGCGCGGGCGGCTCATCGACTGGCGAGCCGGCGTGCCGGTGCTCGTCGCGGCGGTCGTCCTGGCGCCCCTGGGTGCGCGCCTGACGGCGAGCGTGGACCGGCGCGTGCTGCTGGCCCTGTTCGTCGGCTTCCTCGTCTTCGCCGGCGCGATGATGCTGTTCTACCGGGCGAGGTCCGGCCGGAGGGCCACGGCGCGCGCCACCGAGGCCGGAATCGGGGCGGGTGTCGGCGGTGTCGCAGGATTCTTGGGTGGCCTGCTGGGGGTCGGCGGAGGCAACATCATCCTGCCCGGGCTCACCTGGCTCGGCCTGGAGCCGAAGATCGCCGCCGGCACCACCGCGCTCGCCGTCTTCTTCTCGTCGCTCTCGGGCTTTGCCGGCCATGCCGCCCTGGGCGGTGTCGACCCGCGCTTCACCCTCACGATGGCCGTGCTGGCGGGTGCGGGATCGCTGGCGGGCTCGCACGTCATGCGGACGCGGCTCACCGGGGCCCAGCTCAAGCGGTTGATCGGGGTCCTGCTCTGGGTGATCGCGCTCAAGATGGCGCTCGATCTCCTGTGATGCGACTCGTCGTGCGTCCTCGCAGGCGGCCCGCGGCGCGGCGCTGCCCGGCGCGTCGCGGGTGCCCCTCCCCACCCTGACGAGCGTCCCGGCTCCCCGGTTCGTTCGTCAGTTGTTCTCGGAGGTCCTATCGTGTCCACCACCCTGTCCGCTGCGGAAGAGGCGGCCACCGCGCCGCAGGTGCGCCTGCGCGGGTTCCACCCCGGCTGGTACGGCGCCGTCATGGGCACCGCCATCGTCGGGATCATCGCCTACCAGGACCCCGGCCAGGTCGCCGGCCTCGGCGATCTCGCCAGGGCCTTCGGCGTGGCCATGGTCGCGCTCGCCGCCGTGCTCGCGGTGCTGCTCGGGCTTCCCTACGTCGCGCGCTGGATCCAGCACCCGGACGCGGCGCGCCAGGACCTGGCCAGCCCGGTGGCCGGCGCCCTCTACGGCACGTTCCCGGGCGGCATCCTGGTGCTGGCGGTGGGGATCGCCACCGTCGGGCCGTCGATCGGCGCGCCCGGAGACGTCGCCTTCACCGTCGCGATCCTCGCCGCGCTTGGCCTGGTGCTGGCCTTCGCGGTCAGCGTGCTGTTCGCCCACTTGCTGTTCGTGACGCACCCTGTTGGGCCCGAGCTGGCAAACGGAGCGTGGTTCATCCCGCCGGTGGTCAACATCGTGGTCCCGCTCGCCCTGCTCCCGCTGATGCCCCACGTGGGGCGCGAGGATGCGGCCGCCCTGCTCTTCGGCGCCTACGCGTTCTGGGGGATGGGGTTCGTGCTGTTCGTGCTGGTGGCCTCGCTCCTGTACGACCGGCTGATCTTCCATCCGCTGCCGGCGGCGCCCCTGGCGCCCTCGCTCTGGATCGGGCTCGGGCCGATCGGGGTGGGCAGCCTGGTCCTGCTGCGGACCGCCCAGGCGGGCGCGCCGCTCTGGGGTTCCATGGCGCCGGTCGTGGCACAGCTCTCGTCGCTGACGGCGGCCGCCATGTGGGGCTTCGGGCTGTGGTGGCTGGCCTCGGCGATCCTGCTGCTGGCGGCCTACCTGCGCCGCGGGGAGCTCCCGTACGGGCTGGGGTGGTGGGCCTTCACCTTCCCGCTCGGGGCATATACGGCGAGCACCGTCGCGCTGGCGCGGAGCTGGCACCTCGGGTTCCTCGAGGCAACGGCAGTCGGCCTGTTCGCGTTGCTGCTCGCGTTCTGGCTGGTGGTGAGCGTGGGCACCGTGCGCGCGCTTGCCAGCGGTGAGGTCTGGCAGCGGTAGGGGCGTCCCGCCCCGCCGCCAGGCCGGCGTCGCGCGGCCCGTCTCACGTCGATGGGGGGTCCATGGTCGGACGATCGCCAGTCGAGGCAATGCCTCCGGTCGAGACGGAGCCCGTCAGTCGAGGCGCTCCACCCGGTTGAGGAGCTGGCCGCGAGCATACGCCAGGGCGGCGGCCTCCACGCCCGGGATCTCGGTCACCACCGGGCGCAGGCCCAGCGCGGTGAAGCGATCGTACGCGCCCTGTCCCATGCCGCCCGCGATGAGCGCCGAGCAATCGCCGATCGCCTGCGCCATCTGGTCGTGGCGCGACTGGGCCTCCGGGCTCGTGCCGTGGGGTCCCGATCCGGCGTGTTCCTCGCGCGGCGCGCCCGTGAGGTGCGGTCCCGTCTTCGGCCGCAGCTCGCGCTCCACGATGACGTCGCCCTCGACGGTCAAGACGGCGTAGTAGGGCGCCCGACCGAAATGCTGGCTTACCGTGCGGCCGTCTTCCGTGACGATGGCGATCTTCATCGAACCCTGTGCTCCTCGCGATCCATCCGCCATGCGGCGGTACAGAGAGCAGCCGCAAACGAGGCACCCACTCCGGTCGATGGACCGCGGCCCGTGGTGGTGTGCCGGGTGATACCGTGGGGTCCCGGCGTCCGGCAGACCCGAGGAGGTGGCATCCCTCGGCCTCTCCGTTGTCAGCGATGCGGCCTCGCGTGTCACCAGGAGCGAGGTGCACGCGGACAGCGGCTGGAGCGCCCGGTGACCACCTCCCGCGCTGCGACCGGCGACCTCTCGATGAAGACGGGCCGGACGGCATGGATCAGTGGACGAAGTGACTCTAATACCTGTTTGACTAACGCCCGTTAGAATGACGCCATGTTTGAGACGCCGACCGAAGCACCCAGCCTCCCGCAGGAGACGCTCGATGCCCTGCGCGCCATCGCCGAGCCGTCACGCGCACGAGTCATTGCCCTGCTCGGCCACGGTGAGCACTGCGTGTGCGATGTCGGGGCGGCGCTCGGTGTGAGCACCGCGCTGGTCTCGCACCACCTGCGCGTCCTGCGCGCGAGCGGCCTCCTCCGCGAGCGCCACGCTGGCCGCTGGGTCTACTACTCGCTGGACCTCGAGCGGGTCGCGCAGCTGCGCCGTGCGCTCGATCAGCTGCTCACCCCGACGGATGCGGCCGCGACGACCTGCCTGTGCACGGACTGCGGCACTTCGCTGCCCGTGGGGCCGGCAGGCCGGCGCGAGTCGCCCGGCCTGCGGCGCCTCGAGGTCGCGCCGTGACCTGCTCGGTGCTCATCGTTGGGTTGCCGCCGGCGGCCGGTTGCGCGTCGGGCAAGACCTGGCGGGCCGCGGCCGCCTTCGTCCACCAGCGGCTCGAGCAGCGGTTCGGCGATCGGGTCGCGTTCGAGTACGCCGAGCTGTTCAGCCCGGACATGGCCCTCCATCCCGACGTCGAAGCCGACATCGCGGCCGGTCTCGCGGATCTGCCGATCGTCGTGATCGACGGCATGCGCCGGTTCTCCGGCGGCAAGCTCAACGTCAGCGCGATCGAACGCGCGGTTGCCGAGGCCCTCGGGCCCGCGTCGGCGGGCCGCATCACATCCCCGGCGATCTTCACTCCAACCACGGAAGGACGCGTCTCATGAGTGACCTGGCGATGGCTTCGGGTGCACCCGACGTCGAGATCTTCGATCCCCCGATGTGCTGCCCGACCGGCCTGTGCGGTCCGGTCCTGGACACGACCCTGGTGGACCTGTCGGAGGCGCTGCTCTCGCTCCAGTCCGACGGACTCTCCGTGGCGCGGCACATGATGACCGCCGAACCCCAGGCCTTCATGCGCAACCGTGCCGTCTACGACCTGATCCGCCAGCGCCAGCTCGAGATCCTGCCCATCACCGTCGTGCGGGGCCAGGTGGTCAAGACGGCCCAATACCCGAGCCTCGACGAGCTGCGCTCGGCGCTCGGCGCCGGCTGAGCGACCTGGCGCCCGTGCGCGCCGCCGCTGCGCGAACCCGACATCTGGGCGCGTCCCGCGACCCGAAAGGACACCCTCCGCGATGAGCAGCTTCCTCTTCTTCTCCGGCAAGGGCGGTGTTGGCAAGACCACCATGGCCTGCACCACCGCCGTCGCCGAGGCCGATGCGGGCCGGCGCACGCTGATCGTCACCACGGATCCCGCATCCAACCTGGCCGACGTGTTCGAGCAGCCGATCGGCCACCGGGTGACCGCGATCCGCGGCGTCCCCAACCTGTGGGCCATGGAGATCGACCCCGACCGGGCCACGGCCGAGTACACCGATCGGACCCTGGCGCCCATCCGCGCGATCTTCCCGCCGGAGATCGTCAAGGTCATGGAGGAGCAGCTGGCCTCGCCCTGCACCGCCGAGGTCGCGGCCTTCGACCGGTTCGCCGACTTCCTGGACCCGATCGCCCTGCTCGATCCCGGGTCGGAGAAGGCGTTCGACCTGGTGATCTTCGATACCGCCCCCACCGGTCACACGGTCCGGCTCCTCGAGCTCCCCGAGGCATGGACGAAGAGCATCACGGAGGCGGAGGCTGGCAACGGGCAGACCTGCATCGGCCCGGCCGCGGCGATCGGCGAGGCGAAGGCGAAGTACGAGCGCGCGCTGAACGCGCTGCGGGACCCGGGCCAGACCCGCTTCGTGTTCGTCCTGCAACCCGAGGCGACCGCGATCCGCGAGACGGCCCGCTCGAGCGCGGAGCTCGGGCGCCTGGGGATCGCGACCACCGAACTGATCGTGAACGGGATCCTGCCGGGCGAGGAGGGGGAGAACCCGTTCTTCGCCGCGCGGATCGCCATGCAGCACCGGTACCTCGGCGAGATCGCCAGTCGGCTGCCGATGCCGGCCCGGCACGTCCCGCTCCTCGACGGCGAGGTCCGGGGGATCGACCGACTGCGCGCCGTCGCTCCGCTGCTCCGAGACGAACGGGTCGAGCGTCCGGTGTTCGGGCACGAGGCCTCCCAGGCGTCCGGCTTGCCGACCCTGCTGCCAGACCGGGACGCGCCCATGACGCGCCTGCTGCCCGATGGCGGCCCGCGCACCGTCTTCTTCGCCGGCAAGGGTGGCGTCGGCAAGACCGCCGTGTCATGCACGACCGCGGTCTGGCTGGCGGCCCGCGGTTACCGGACCCTGCTCGTGACCACCGATCCCGCCGCTCACATCGGCGACGTCCTCGGGGTCGCCGTCGACTCCGAACCGGGGCCGGTCGAGGGGGTGCCAGGCCTGTGGGCCGCGCGGGTGGATGCCCGGGCCGCCGCGGCCGCCTGCACGGAACGGATCATCGGCGACGCCGTCGCACGCGGGCGGAGCGCAGACGCGATCGCCGCCATGCGCGAGGAGCTCGACTCGCCCTGCACCGAGGAGATCGCCGCGTTCGACCGGTTCATCGACCTCGCGAGTCGCGACACGTACGACGTGACGGTCATCGACACGGCCCCGACGGGGCACACGCTGCGCCTGCTGGAGCTGCCGATCGACTGGAGCCGCCAGCTCGACGTCAAGGTGTTCGCCTCGGTCGACACCGCGGCGGCCGACGATGTCGCCAGGGCCCGCTTCGGGCGCGTGATCGACATGATGCGCGACCCATCGCAGAGCACCTTCGCCTTCGTCATGTACCCGGAGGCGACGCCGATCGTGGAGGCCGCCCGCGCGATCGACGAGCTGGCAAGCGTGGGGATCCCATTGGGCCTGGTGGTGGCCAACATGGTGCTGCCGGCGGACGCGTGCACGACCCCGTACACGCAGGCGCGCCGGCGGATGCAGCAGCGCTACCTCGCCGAGATCGACCGGCGATTCGACGCGCCGATCCTCGAGGCCCCGCTGGTCGACGGGGAGGTGGCGGGCCTGGATCGGCTCGCCGACATGGGCGAGCGGCTCTTCGCCGCGACCGCGGCCGCCTGAAGCAGATGAGGAGTACGACATGACCGCGACGCAGGGCGTCACCAACCCGTCCCGGAGGCTTCCGGACCACGTCACCATCGAGCCGGCCGGGGTCGGGGACATGGAGCTCCAGGCCCTCTCTGCCGCGGACGCGCTCGGGCTGGCGCTCCACCAGAGCGCGGAGTACGCGGCGCTGGTCCGGGCCGACCGGGAGCTGGCGGCAGACGAGGACGCCCAGGCGGCCATCGCCGCCTTCGAGCGCCGCCAGGACGAGCTGCGCGTGGAGCTCACGTTCCGGACGCTGAGCGCCGAGCACCAGGGCGATCTGGAGCGCCTGCAGACGGCGATGCTCGAGACTCCGGCCGTGGCCCGTTACGTGGCCGCCCAGGCCGCGCTCGCGGACGTGTGCCGCCAGGCGGCCGCGATCGTGAGCGGCGAGATCGGGATCGACTTCGCCGCCAACTGCGGCAGCAAGTGCTGTGGCTGAAAGGAGCCCCGTGATGCTCGACGCAACCGTGGAGGCCGCCGCCACCGAGCTCGGCCGCTCGCTGGCCCGAGTCCCGGCTCTCGCCGCGTTCCGCTCCGCCGACACCGCCCTCGCCCGCGACGCCAATGCCCAGCTGATCCTCTCAAGCCTCCGGGAAGAGCAGGAAACGCTTGGTCGACTCCAGGCCGCGGGCCTGGCGCCCAGCCAGGAACAGATCAATGCACTGCGCGTCAGGCAGGCCGCCGTACGCGCCGATCCGACCATCATGGAGTACCTGCGCGCGTCGAACGAGGCGCGCTCGTTCCTGCCCGGGGTCGCACTGCGCATCGGGGGCACGCTCGGGATCGACTTCGGACGCCTGGTGTCGTCGGGAAGCTGCTGACCGAGGCCCGAAACCTGCCGGGCGGCCCACGGCTGGGGGCTGTCTGGGCCTGTGCGCCACATCACCGCTTGACACACTTTCTACTGAGATGTTGAGTTCCTCGATCCGTTTCATCCCACGCCGGCCGTTTCACGAGGAGGACCGCCATGCCTGTTGAGCTTCCCGTGCTGCCGGACCTGCGCCTGGAGTTGCCCGCGCCCGACGTGGACGCGCCGCTCGCGGCCGCAGCCCTCCTGGCCGACCGCACCCGGGCGGGCATCCTCGAGATCCTGCGGGACGGCCCGTACTGCGTGTGCGAGATGGCGGCCGCGCTCGGCGAGCGGCAGAACAACGTGAGCAACCACCTTGCCCGCCTGCGCGAGGCGGGCCTCGTGCGCGCCAGCCGGCCCGGCGCCGACACCCGGCGCGTCTACTACGAGCGCGACGAGGCGGCCTGCGCGGCCGCGCTCGCCGCGCTGCGCACCCTCCTGGAGGTTTCCGCGTGACCACGCTCTCGCTCACCCGCGGCCGGCGGCCGTCGCTGTCGGTGATCGTCACCGTCGGCGTGGTCGCCTGGCTCATCGCCTGGTTCGCGGAGGCCCCGCTGGCGGACTGGATCAGCTACGACCTGATGCGCCTGGAACGCGGCTCGCATCTCGGCGGCGCGGTGGACTTCTTCCTCGCCGACGTGCCGAAGGTGCTGCTGCTCCTGCTCGGCATCGTGACCGTGGTCACGCTCATCCGGAGCTTCTTCCCGCCCGAGCGGGTGCGGGCCGCCCTGGCCGGGCGCGGCACGCTCGCCGGCAGCGTCGCCTCCGCGGCGTTCGGCATCGTCACGCCCTTCTGCTCCTGCTCTGCGGTGCCGCTCTTCATCGGGTTCGTGGAGGCCGGGATCCCGCTCGGCGTCACCTTCGCCTTCCTGATCAGCTCGCCGATGGTCAACGAGGTGGCGCTGGTCCTGCTGTGGGGGCTCTTCGGCCCCGAGATCGCGCTGGTGTACGTGGCTGCCGGGCTGACCGTGGCGATCGTCGGCGGGCTCATCATCGGCGCGCTGCACCTGGAGCGCTACGTCGAGCCGTACGTCTGGGAGCTGCAGGGCACGGGCGGGCAGATGGCCGAGGTGAAGCTCACCTGGTCCGACCGGATCACCGACGCCTGGCGGTACACCGTCGACCTCGTGCGGCGCATCACGCCCTACCTGCTCATCGGGATCGGCATCGGCGCGCTGATCCACGGCTACGCACCGACCGAGCTCGTGGCGGCCATCGGCGGACGCTCGAACCCGTTCGCAGTGCCGATCGTGGTGCTGATCGCGATCCCGCTCTACTCGAACGCCGCGGGCACCATCCCGATCGTGCAGGCGCTGCTGGGCAAGGGCATGCCGCTCGGCACCACGCTCGCCTTCATGATGGCGATCACAGCGATCAGCCTGCCCGAGTTCATCATCCTGCGGCGGGTCATCAAGCCGCAGCTCATCGCGATCTTCGCCACCGTGGTGACGATCGGGATCCTCTGCATCGGCTACCTGTTCAACGCGATCATCGCTTGATCCGGCGCGCGCGCCCGCGCGCGGTCGCCACCTTCCGGAAGGAGCCGCACCGCATGAAGAAGATCGAGGTCCTGGGGCCCGGCTGCCCCAACTGCCAGCGCCTGGAGGCCAACGCCCGGCAGGCCGTCGCGATGGCCGCCGTGGAGGCGGAGATCGTCAAGGTGACCGACTACCGCCAGATCCTGGCCTACGGGGTCATGAGCACGCCAGGGCTCGTGATCGACGGCAAGGTGGTCAGCGTCGGTCGGATCCCTTCACCCGGCGACATCGCGGAGTGGCTCTTCGCCTAGTCGCCCGCCGGACGCCCGGCGCGCGGTGGGCGCTCAGCGTTCCTCGTGGACGAAGACCGGCAGGGCCGGCAGCCCGGGCCGCTCGGCCATCCCCGGTGCCCGCGGCGGCACCACGTGCGCCACGCGCTCGGTCACGCGCCGGTCGGGGTTGACCAGCCGGTCGGCGGCCCCGGGGACGAGCGGGCGCACCACGGCCACCTCGTCGCACGCGTCGCGCTTCGGGCAGCTCGCGCAGTCGCCCCACACCTTGTGGTAGAGGACGGCCCGGTCGACCGCCACGAACCCGTTGCGCCCGAACCACTCGGGGATGCGGGTGAGCGCGAAGAGGTTCCGGACCCCGAACCGCGTGGCCTCCGCGGCGACGGCGTCGACCAGCCTCGCCCCGTACCCGTGCCCCTCGGCCTCGGGCGCGACCGCGAGCGAGCGGACCTCGGCGAGGTCGTGCCACCAGATGCGGAGCGCGGCGCAGCCCACCACCTGCCCGCCGTCCACCGCCACCCAGAAGTCGCGGATCCGCTCGTAGATGTCGGTGAGCGGGCGCGGCAGCAGGAGATCCCTGCCCGAGTAGCGGTGGATCAGCGCGTGGATCGCGGGTGCGTCGGACGGACGGGCTCGGCGGATCATGGGCCGCTCATCATGAGGCCTCGCGCCGGATGACGCCGGTGGCCCGGTGTCGTGGTGGCAGCCGGCACACGGCTACGGGCGGGCACCCTCGGCCGAGACCACGCTCGCGGGCAGCTTGTCCGCCAGCGGCTGGGTCCAGGCCCAGGCGCTGCCCTGGCGCGCCGCCTCGGTCCGGAGCGGAAGCCCGAAGATCTTGATGAAGCCGACGGCGCTCGCGTGGTCGAACGCGTCATCCGCCTCGTAGGTGGCGAGCGCCCGGTCGTACAGCGACAGGTCGCTGCGCCGGCCGACGACCGCGAGGGACCCGTGGTCGAGCCGCAGCCGGACCTCGCCGGTCACGACCCGCTGGGAGGACCGCACGTAGTCGCGCAGGTCGCGGTGGAGCGCGTTGAACCAGAGCCCGTCGTAGGTGGCCTGCGCCAGCTCGTCGCTCACCAGCCGGTTGAAGCGCAGCTGCTCCTTCGACAGCGTGAGCCCCTCGAGCGCGTGGTGGGCGGCGAACAGGGCGACGGCGGCGGGCGATTCGTAGATCTCGCGGCTCTTGATCCCGATCAGGCGATCCTCGACGTGGTCGATCCGGCCGACCCCGTGCGCCCCCGCCAGCGTGCCCAGCTGGTCGACCAGCTCGACCGGCGACAGCCGAACGCCATCCAGGCTCACCGGGATGCCGCCCTCGAAGCCGATGGTGACCTCGGCCGGAACCGCCGGCGCCTTCCCCGGGTCGACGGTCCAGGCGTAGACGTCGGCCGGCGGCGCCGTCCAGGGGTCCTCCAGGACGCCCGTCTCGATCGAGCGTCCCCAGATGTTCTGATCGATCGAGTAGGGCGACGCCTTCGTGATCGGGACCTCGATCCCCCGGGCCTGCGCGTACTCGATCTCCTGGTCGCGCGAGAGCCCCATGCCGATCCGCATCGGAGCGATCACCTCGAGGGATGGATCGAGGGCGTGGACGGCCACGTCGAAGCGGACCTGGTCGTTCCCCTTGCCGGTGCAGCCGTGGGCGACCGCGTCGGCGCCCTCCCGCTGGGCGACCTCGACCAGGAGCTGGGCGATCAGCGGCCGTGCCAGGGCGGTGGCCAGCGGATAGACGCCCTGGTAGAGCGCGTTCGCCTGCATCGAGGGGAAGCAGTAGTCGACCACGAACCGCTCGCGGGCGTCGAGCACGTACGCCCGGGACGCGCCGGCGCTGATGGCACGGCGCTGCACGCCCTCCCGGAGCGAGCCGCCGCCGACGTCGACGGTGAGGGTGACGACGTCGGCGTCCATCGTCTCCCGGAGCCAGGCGACGGCGACCGAGGTGTCGAGACCGCCGGAGTAGGCGAGGATGACCTTGCGCATGGGATGCTCCTTGAGTGATGACGGACACGGTGCTTCGTGGCAACGCGGCGGCGCCGGGCCGACCGGAGGCGGAACGGCCGCCCCGCCGGAGGAGGGCGCAGGACCCCTAGCCGGACGACTCCGGCGGAAGGCCCTGCAGGCGACGGAAGCGGCCGCGCCAGCGCTCCAGCCGCTCGTCGTCGGCGAACAGCACGAGGACGGTGTCGTCGCCCGCGAGCGTGCCCTCCTGCTCCTGCAGGCTCGACTCGTCGATGGCGCGCGCGAGCGCCTGCGCGCTGCCCACCTCGCCGCGGAGGACGAGGATGAGCCCGCTGCGGCCCACGGTCACCGGGCCCGACTCGAGCACCCGGGCCAGGCGATCGTCGGCCGCCACGAGGTCGCGGCCGAGCGCCTCCCGGCCCAGCGCCTCGGGAGCGACGTACACGTGGGCGGAGGCGCGCGGCGCCTTGACCAGCCCGAGCTCGGCGACGTCGCGCGAGACGGTCGCCTGCGTCACCATGAACCCGCGTGCGGCGAGCAGCTCGACCAGCTCCTCCTGGCTGTGCACGGGGACCAGGGCGATCAGCTCGAGGATCAGCCGCTGCCGGACGCGCTTGGCGGCCGGGCTCAACACCGACATGGCTGCCTCCTCACGCCGCCACGATCCGCGTCCCGAGGTCGGTGTCCTCGAGGGCGCGTCGCACGACGTCGGGGCCCGACCCGTCGGCGATGATCGCCGCCGCCCCGGGGACGGCCGAGATTCCGCTGAGCGCGGCGCGGACCTTGGGGATCATGCCGCCCCCGATGACCCCGTCGGCGATCAGTCGTTCGGCCTGGTCGGCCCCGATCCGGGGGATGCGGGCGCCGTCGGCGCCGCGGACCCCGTCGACGTCCGTGAGCAGCACCAGGCGCGCGGCACCCAGCCCGCGGGCGAGCCCGGCGGCGGCGTCGTCGGCGTTCACGTTGCACACGGCGCCCTGCTCGTCGAGCGCCAGCGGCGCGATCACCGGCACGTGCCCGGCGGCGAGGAGCGTCTCGAGAAGCCCGGCGCGGACGCCGGCGACGGTCGCGACGAGCCCCTTACCGGGCACGCGGTGGCCGGCCAGGAGCCCACCGTCGACACCGGAGAGCCCGGCGGCGTCGCATCCACGGGCGCGGAGGGCGGCCACCAGCTCCACGTTCAGGGCGCCGCGCAGCACGGCGGCCGTCACCTCGAGCGAGGCCTCATCCGTGACCCTCAGGCCGTCCTCGAAGCGCGTCGGCACGCCGAGCCGCTCGAGCCACGACGTGACGCGGGCGCCACCCCCGTGCACCACGACGAGGGGTCGGGTGCGGGCCAGCTCGGCGAGCTGGTCCAGGACGTGCTCCTGCCCGGCGATCGTCGTGCCGCCCAGCTTCACCACGACGAGCCCGGCGATGTCGGGCGCGCCCGGCACGCCCTGCACGGCCTGCGCGCCCGGCCTCCCCTGCGCGTCCCCGCGCGCGCCCGGCGCCCTCCGCGCCCTCCGCGCCCTCCGTGCGCCCGCCTGGGCAGCGCTTGCCCTGCCGGACCGGCCCGTCACGTCGAGTACTCCGCGTTCTCGCGGACGTACGCCTCGGTCAGGTCGCACCCCCACGCCTCGGCCGTCGCCGCGCCAAGCCCCAGGTCCACGTCGATCACGACCTCCGGCGCGGCCATCGCGGCGCTGACCGCGGCCGCATCGAACGGGAGCGGGGCGCCGGCGAAGACCGGCGTGCCGCAGAGCGCGATGTGGAGCGATTCCATCGCGAGCGACACCGGTGCGCCGTCCGGACGGTGCGCGGCGCCGGCCGCCGCCGCCACGCGGCCCCAGTTCGGGTCGCGCCCGTGCACCGCCGCTTTCAGGAGGCTGCTGCCGACGACCGCGCGCGAGACGGCGCGCGCATCGGCGAGATCCGCCGCGCCGGCCACGCGGCAGGTGAGCAGGCATGTCGCGCCCTCGCCGTCGGCGGCCTGCTGGCGGGCGAGCGACCGGCACACGGCCGCGAGGGCGGAGCCGAGGCGATCTGCCTCGGCCGTCCCCGGCGCCACCTCGTGCGTGCCCGCGGCGCCCGAGGCCAGCACGAAGACGGTGTCGTTGGTGGAGGTGTCGCCGTCCACGGTGAGCTGGTCGAACGAGAGCGCAACCGCGGGGCGCAGCAGGCCCGCGAGCGTCGCGGGAGCGACCGGCACGTCGGTCAGGACCAGCGCGATCATGGTCGCCATGCCGGGATGGATCATGCCGACGCCCTTGACCACCCCCGTGACGCGGACCTGGCGGGCGCCCCCGGGGGCTGGCAGCTCCAGGCTCACCGTGGCCGCCTTGAGCCGCGTGTCGGTGGTCATCATCGCCGTGGCGACGGCGGCAAGGGACGCTTCGTCCCCGGCAAGCCCGGCAGGGACCAGCGCCGCGATCCCGGAGGCCACCGCGTCCACCGGCAGCCGCGTCCCGATCAGCCCGGTCGATGCGAGGAGCGTCTCCTCCGGCGCGCACCCCGCGGCGGCTGCAAGCAGGCGGGCGATCTCCGCCTGGTCGGCGTCGCCCGCGGGTCCCGTGGCGGCATTGGCCGAGCCCGCCGTGACGACGACCGCCCGGGCGTGGCCGTGTGGCGGCGTCCACTCGCCCTGACGCGACGAGATCGAGCCGTCCTCCCTCTGTGGTCCCCCGGCGCCGCCTGTGTGCCCGTCGGTCCGGGCGCCGGTCGCGGCAAGATGGGCCCGGCTCAGGCGCACCGGCGCCGCCTGGACGCGGTTGCGGGTGAACAGGGCGGCCGCCGACGCCGGGCCGGGTGTGGTCACGGCGATCACGGCGAGGTCCGGCCGGCCGCTCGGCTTGATCCCGGCCGCGAGCGCCCCGGCCGCGAAGCCGGCGGGCATCCGCGGCCGCATCTCCACCGGGATGCGGGCGGCCTCGACGGCGAGCCACGCCAGTGCCGACGCATCGAGCGGGGGAGCGGCCGCGGCACTCGGCGTGCCGATCGCCTCGGGGCTCATGGGTAGAGGGGGAGCTGCTCGAGCCCGGTCGTCTCGGGCAGGCCGCTCGCGATGTTGAGCGACTGCACCGCCTGCCCGGCGGCGCCCTTCACGAGGTTGTCCGTGACGGCGATCGCCAGGATCCGGCCGCTCCGGGTGTCGAGCCGGACGTGCACGCGGCACAGGTTGCTGCCGGTCACGGTCTTCGTCGAGGGCGGCGAGGGCGCGACCTGCACGAACGGCTCGTCGCCGTACATCCCGGCGTAGAGAGCGTCGAGCTCCCCCTGCGTCACCGGCCGCGACGGCCGCACGTAGCAGGTGGCAAGGAGCCCGCGGGTCATGGGCACCAGGTGGGGCGTGAAGACCAGGCCCGCCATCGACCCGGCCGACGCGCCCAGCGCGGCGAGCTCGCCGCGGATCTCCGGGAGGTGGCGGTGGCCGCCCAGCCCGTACGCCCGCACCGACTCGTTCGCCTCCGAGAAGTGCGTCTCGAGCTTCGGCTCGCGGCCCGCGCCGCTCACCCCGCTCTTGGCGTCGACCACGACGTCCGCGATCAGGCCGGCGCGCGCCAGCGGCGCCAGGGCGAGGATCGCGGTGGTGGGATAGCAGCCCGGCGAGGCGATCAGCCGTGCGTCCCGGATCTGGTCGCGGTGGATCTCGGGGAGCCCGTACACCGCCGCCGGGAGCGCGGCGCGGTCGGCGGACGCCGGGCGCCCCGGGCCGCCGGGGAGCAGCTCGGGCGCCGGGTGATCGAGTGCGTAGAACTCCCGGTAGTCCGCCGGGTCGGCGAGGCGGAAGTCCGCGCCCAGGTCGACCACGAGCAGCCCGCTCGACGCGAGCCCGGGCGCGATGGTGGCCGCCTGGCCGTGCGGCAGCGCGAGCATGACCGCGTCGAGCTGCGACTCGTCCGGGAGCGCCGGGTCGATGCGGTGGCCGGTTTCGGCCAGGTGCGCGAACGCCTCGCCGACCGGCACGCCGTCCCGGTTTCGCGCCGCGAGCGCCACGATGCGGACCGCCGGGTGGCGTTCCAGCAGCCGGACCAGCTCCGCGCCGACGTACCCGGTGGCGCCGAGGATGCCGACGCGGATCGGCCGGGCGGGCGCGCCGGATCCGGGCCGCCGCGCGAGCGGGGCCCGCGAGACGGGATGAGACGTGGCAGTGCTCGCGCCGGAGAGATCGGTATGAGTGGCCATGGGCGCATGATTATACAGATCTGCGCATAGTGGTGCAGCGTGTCCGCCTGCCCCAGGTGGTCAGCCGGCCGGTCGCCGCATGAACCGACGGCCGGCCGGGCGCGCTCAGGTGGTCGAGGCCACGGATCCCGGTCAGACTCGGACCAGGCTCCCGCCGGTGGCCCCTCGCCGGGACAGCGCATCGATGGTCACTGCGGCAAGCAGCACGAGTCCCGTGGCGATCAGTTGCCACTGGATCTGGAGCCCGAGCAGGTACAGCCCGTTGTAGATGGCCCCGATGACGAGCCCACCGAGAAGACCGTGGATTGCCCTGCCGCGCCCGCCGATGAGGCTGGTGCCGCCGATGACCGCGGCGGCCACAGCGTAGAGCACGTACTGACCGCCGTTGATATTGGTGGTGATGCCGCCCAGTTGGGAGCAATAGATGATGCCGGCTATCCCGGCGGTGAACGAGCAGAGGACGAAGGCCCACGTGCGGATTGCGGTCACCCCGACGCCCGCCCGTCGGGCCGCCTCGGGGTTGCCGCCGACTGCATACATGTGGCGCCCGAACTGGGTCCGTTCGAACAGGACCATCGAAGCCCCGAGCACGACGAGGACGAGTGGCACCACCCACGGCACCCCGATGATCGGCAGGTACTGGCCCCGGTTGATGTTGCAGATGGCCACGACGGCGATCCCGGCCACGGCGATGAAGGCGATCTTGGCGAGGGTCAGGCCCACCGGAGGGGCCACCAGGCCGCTGCGCCGCCGGCCGGTGTCGCGCAGCCACATCGTCGCGCCGAGCAGCGCGACGATCGCCACCAGCCCGATCCAGCTGACGACCGGATCGATGTACGAGTACACGATGCCGGACAGGACCTGCTGGTTGGATTGAATCGTGCTGGTGATCGCCACGCCACCGGCGGGGCCGAGGATGATGATCATGACCCCGAACCAGAACAGGTTGCCGGCCAGCGTGACCACGAACGACGGCAACCGCAACCGGGTGATGATGATCCCGTGGAGGGCCCCGATCCCGGCGCACGCGAGCAGCGCCGCGGTGATCGCCGCCCACCACGGCCAGTTGATGTCCGGCTGCACGAACTCGCCAGCAAGGATCCCGCCGATCGCCGCGACATAGCCGATCGACAGGTCGATCTCACCCAGCAGCAGGACGAAGATCTCGCCCATCCCCAGCACGATGAACACCGCGCTCTGGTCGAACAGGTTGACGAGGTTGCCCGGCGAGAGGTAGATGTGGTTCGGGCTGACGACCTGGAAGACAACCGTGACGGCGACCAGGGCGCCCACGACGGGCAGCACGCCGGCGTCGCCGCCCTTCACCCGGGTGAACCACGCCCGCAGGTACTGCGCCAGCGACTGGGCGACGATCTCCGGTGGGATGACCTCGACTGCCGCGGCGGTGAGGTCCGGCGCAGCTTCCGCCTCGGTCGGAATGTCGCCGGGAGGCGTCGCGCCCGCGCCTTCGTGCTCGACCCCAGCCACTGCTCAGTTCCTCCCCAGGTTGGAGCCGGATGCGACCGCCTGGCGGGTCGACCGGCCGGAGGTCATGAAGTCGACCACGCTCTCCCGGTCGAAGGCCGAGAGCCGGTCCTGGGCGACCATGCGGCCGAGGTGAAGAACGGCCACCCGGTCGGCGACCTCGAAGACGTCGTTCAGGTTGTGAGAGATGACCATGACCGCGAGGCCGTGGTCCTTGAGCCGTTTGACCAGGTCGAGCACCATCCGGGTCTGCGCCACGCCGAGCGCCGCCGTCGGCTCGTCGAGCATCACCAGCTTGGAATTCCACATGACCGCCTTGGCGACGGCCACGGCCTGGCGCTGGCCGCCGGACAGGGTGGCCACCGGCTGGCGGATCGAGCGGACCGTGGTCACGTGCAGGCTGGCCAGGGTCTCCGCCGCCGCCCGCTCCATGGAGTCCTCGTTGAGGAAGATCCGGTTCATCCTCTCGCGACCCAGGAACATGTTCTGCACGATGTCCAGGTTGTCGGCGAGGGCGAGGTCCTGGTACACGGTCTCGATGCCGAGGGAGGCGGAGTCCTTCGGGCTGTGGATGTGGACGAGCCGGCCCTCCCAGTACATCTCTCCTCGGTCCGGCTGGTGGATGCCGGCAATGGTCTTGGTCAGCACCGACTTGCCTGCACCGTTGTCGCCGCACAGCGCGGTCACCTCTCCCGCCGGAAGATCCAGGTCGACATCGAACAGCGCCTGGACCGCACCGAAGTGCTTGCTGATGCCCCGCAGCCTGAGCAGGGGCTCGGTCTCAGCCGGCGAACCCGCGAGCACCCGCCCCCCGGGGCCCGGGGCACCTCCAACGGGCCCGCCTGCACGAGTCGTCATGTCCATCGCTTCGTCCTCCGGGCTCTCGGGCGGCTGGGCGCGTCCACGTCGCTCATCCTGTGCTTCGCTCCGCGTCTCCAGCGGGCCGGCCCGACTGGCCGTCCGCTCGACGTCACCATGAACTCCCATGTGCGCTCGTGCAGCGGCTCCAACAACGACCATGTCGCACCCGCGTGCTGCGGGTGCGACATGGCGATGTCCGCTGGTACTCCAGCGCTATCTGACTGCGACTACGTCCTCAGGGTGTGATCTTGTTGGCAGAGCACACGCTGGCACCGACCGCCGCGCACAGATCGGTGGCAGAAACGAACTTGTCCTGGATCACCGTGGATGCCATGTTGGCGGCGTTGACCCAGTACGGGGTCAGAAGAATGGCCGGCTCAGTCGTGGCCGGGTTCTTCGGATCGGTCGTGGTGCCGTTCACGAGGGCCGACGGCGGGGTCTGACCGGCGCGAAGGATCGTGGCCAGGGCGACGGCCGCCTGAGCCTCGAGGTAGATCGGCTTGTAGACCGAGCCGCACTGGTAGCCCTGGAGGATCGACTCCATGCCCTGGAGCGTCGCGTCCTGTCCGGTCGTCGGGATCTTCTTGGCCGGCACGCCGGCGGCCTTGAGGACGGTGATCACCGACTGGGCAAGGCCGTCGTTGGCCTCAACCGTGGCGTTGATCGCCTTGTTCGCGGTGTAGGCCTGCTGGAAGATGGCCTGGCCCTTGGCGTTGTCCCATCCGGGGGCGATCTGGTTGCCGACGAGGGTGTAGCCGGCACTGTTCTTGAGGCCTGGCTTCGGCAGCGCCGTCGCCGTGCCCCAGATCACCGAGTTGTAGCCCTCGGCGAACGAGATGGCGTTCGGGTCGGTGTCCTGGCCACCGTTCAGCTGGAAGACCTGGGGATTCTTGACGCCCCAGTCGGTGATGCACTGCATGAAGCCCTTGCCGATCAGCTTGCCGACCTGCACGTTGTCGAAGCTGACGTAGTAGGTGTTGGTGCCCTGGAAGGTGGCACGGTCGTAGCTGATCATCGTGACGCCCGCGGCGGCGGCGGCTGCCTGGACCTGGTTGCCGACGACGCTGTCGATCGGGTCGATCAGCAGGACCTTCGCACCGGCCTGGATGTCGGCCTGGGCGAGGGCCAGCTCAGTGGCGTCGGTGCCCTGGGCATTGTCGATCTTGAAGTCGGTGGGAGCGTAGCCAGCGGCCTGGAACGCCTTGGTCAGGTACGGCGCGTCATAGCTGACGTACCGGCCCGACGAGGTGGCGTCGGGGAGGACGACCCCGACGAGTCCCTTGCCGGCCGCGGTGAGTCCCGTGAACTGGGACATGGCCGAGAAGCTGCTGTCGAACGAAGTGACAGTGACCGCCGGTACGGTCACGGCCGCGGCCGAGGCGGCAGCGCTGGCTGGAGCCACGCTGGCTGGAGCCACACTGGCTGGAGCCACGCTGGCTGGAGCCGGAGTGGCCGGCGCGGTTGTCGCCGCGCTGCTGCACGCTGCGGACGCGAGCGAAACCGTCGCGATCGCGACCAGAAACGTGGAACGGACTTTCACGTGAGTTCTCTCCTCTTGCACCATCTGAGCCCCGTGGCGCATCGGGTGGCCGCGGCCGGGTCGCACACCGCGACGGCCGAGCGGCCACGTTCACGCTGTGCGCTGTGCTGCTGATTCACCTCCTTGGTGCTGCGCAATGGTATGCCTGCCGACGGCGGTTCTCACTGGCCTGGGACGACGCTGACGCGCCTCGCGCCGGGGAACCATGGTTGGATCTGCGATCGTGGGAGCCAACGCGAGTTCCGCGGCACCGAGCAGCGCGGAATCGGGGCCCAGCGCGGCTGGCATCACCTCGACGAGCGCACGCGGCGCGGGCATCGCACGCTCGCCGATCACCCGCGCGATCTGTGTGGCGGACGTACGGGTAGAGGCGCGCGTAGAGGCCGCCGAGGGCGACGCAACTCGGGTTGAAGACGTTCACGAGACCGGCCAGCCCGATCCCCAGCCAGTCCCCCACGGTGGAGATCGCCGCGAGCGCCCCGTCGTCCTCCCTGTCGGCCGCGGCGAACAGCGCGTCGAGCGCTCTCCGCCCGCTCCCGACGGCCTGCAGGCCGGCGTTGCGCAGGAGCGCGTCCTCGCCGACCTCGGTCTCCCAGCATCCGCGGGAGCCGCAGTGGCAGGCCGTGCCCCTGGGGTTGACCGGTATGTGTCCCACCTCGCCGGCGTAGCCCGCGCTGCCGGTCAGCTGGCGCCCGCCGGCCACGATGCCGGCGCCCATGCCCGCCTCGCCCCACAGGCAGATGAAGTCGGTGCTGCCGACGCCAGCGCCCCGCGTGTGTTCGGCGAGCGTGGCGATGTCGGCGTCGTTGCCGGCCATCACTGGCACGTCCAGCCCGAGGCGTTCACCGACGAGCCTGGAGAGCGGCACGTCCCGCCAGCCCAGGTTCGGTGCGATGTGGAGGAAGCCGTCCTCGCGGCGCACCATGCCGGGAATGGACATGCCCACCGCGAGGATCGAATCGGGGCAGCCGAGCGCCCCGATCAGCGGCGCCGCAATCGCTGCCAGGTCGTCAAGCGTCTCCGCGGGCGAGCGCCACGCTCGCGAGCGGTCCATGCGAGTGCAGCTGATGATCACTCCCCCGAGGCCGACGACGGCCGCGGCAAGCGAATCGGTGGCGATCTCGGTCGCCAGCACCACGGGGCCGTCGCGGCGGGGCTCGACGAGCGGGGAAGGCCGCCCCGGCGATGTCCTCGGGCCCGGCGCCCGCTCGGCGACCAGGCCGCGCTCCGACAGCTCGGCGACCAGCGAGCCGACGGTGCTCCGGTTGATCCCCATCCGGCTGGCGAGGTCGGACCGTGACCGGGCCCCGCCGACGTGCACCTCGCGCAGCATCCGGCTCAGGTTCTGCCTCCGCAGGGCCGCGTGCTGCCCGGTGCCGTCGATCCGCGGCACCCCAAGCTCGTCCACTTGTCTCCCCACTCGTGGCCGGCACCATGGGATTGTGGCGGCGCGCAACAAACCCGTTCGTTGGAGGATGCAACAAACGCGACGGGCGTGTCAAGCCGCCGGGAGACCCTTTGTCGTCGGGAGACCCTTTGTGGACGGGAGACCCTTTGTGGACGGGAGACCCTTTGTGGACGGCCAGCGATTCTGTCCGAGCCCGGTCCCGGTGCGGACGGCAACGGGCCGTTTGCGGCCGCCCGTCGGTTGTGCATCCTCGCCGTCTGGCACCTTGCCCTCGCCGCGGCCGTGCCGGCCCGGTCAATGGAGGCGGGCCGCGGACTCCGGCCCACCAGGTTCCACGATCAGTGAACAACTGCCCGATCCTGGGGCCCGGCGCCCGTCGGGTCCCGGTGGGGCGCGCGATCCATGCACCGTGGTCGGGGGCGGGGCCGCGGGGCGTCCCGGCTCGGGCAGGTCGGGGGCAATCCCATGCGCCCAAGGGTCAGGTGCGGATGGGTGCGTCGCACGAGTGCAGGCCGCGGCAATCCATGCGCCCAAGGGTCAGGACAGGTTGCGTGGCGGCCATGGCGCGGTCGTGGCGGCCATGGCGCGGTCGCGGGCCCCGGCCACCGGTATCCATGCCGCGAGCTCCCGGCTGTTCACTGATCGTCGAAGTGTGCACCTCCGGTGCGCAGGCACCGGCACGTGCCAGCGGTCCGGTGCAGAGGCACCGGCACGTGCCAGCGGTCCGATCGTCGAGGCGTGGACGTCTCCGATGCGGCCCCAGGCACCGCGCCGGCGATGTCGCCCGATCAGCCCTGCTCGAGGCCCGCCACGTTGATGCCCCCCGGGCCCGTCACGATCACCTCGGCCCGGTACTCGCCCGAGGCGTTGCGGACCACGTAGCGGTGCACGATCCGCGCGATGCCTGTCGCCATGACGGCGGTCACCGTGCAGTACTTCGTCGCGGAGAGCTCGATCGCGCGGCGCACCGCCTCCGGGTCGAGCGGGTCGCCGTCCACCCGGTGCTCCACCACCACGTCGGTGTACGCCCTGGGGTGTGATGGCCGCTGCTCTCCGGTCACGTCCACCTCGTACGACGTGATCTTCTGCTGTTTCTTGTTCAGGATCGAGACCACGTCCATCGCGGTGCAGCCACCCAGCGAGACCATGACCAGCTCGGAGGGGCGGAATCCGTGGCCGCCGGCCTCGTCGTCCATCTCGAGCCGGTCGCCCGTGCTCGCCTCGCCGACGAGGTGCATCCCGCCGTCCCAGCGCACCAGCGCGTGCTTCGTCATGCCGATCGACTCCTCCGTGCCCGGGCTGCGGTTGCGGTCACCACGCGCTCGCGGTCGCGGGCTCCGCCAGCTCATGGTCGGCCAGCCAGCGCTCGGCGTCGATGGCCGCGCGGCACCCGTCGCCCGCCGCAGTGACCGCCTGCCGGTAGCGGTGGTCATGCACGTCGCCGGCGACGAACACGCCGTCGATCCGCGTTCCCGTCTCCCCGTGCACCGACAGGTAGCCCTTTGGGTCGACCTCCAGCCAATCGCGGAATACGTCCGTGTTGGGCCGGTGGCCGATGGCCACGAAGACGCCGTCCGTCGGCTCGTCCCGCTCCTCCCCGGTCACGGTGTCCCGCAGCCGCACGCCGGTAACCTTCTGGTCGCCGAGCACCTCCACCACCTGGCTGTTCCACGCGACGCGGATCCTGGGGTGCGAGAGTACGCGCGCCTGCATGATCCGGCTGCCGCGGAACTGATCGCGGCGATGCACCATCACGACCTCGCTCGCGAAGTTGGTCAGGAACAGCGCCTCCTCGAGCGCCGAGTCGCCGCCGCCCACGACGATCACCTTCCGGTCCCGGAAGAAGAAGCCGTCGCACGTGGCGCAGGCGCTGACACCGCGGCCGCGCAGGCGCGTCTCGCTCTCGATGTCGAGCCATATGGCCGAGGCGCCGCTCGCCACGATCACCGACTGGGCGGTGTACTCGACCCCGGCCGCCCACAGCCGGAAGGGCCGGCCGGAGAAGTCCACCCGATCGACATCGACGTCGACCACGAGGGCGCCGAAGCGCACGGCCTGCGCGCGCATCCGGTCCATGAGCTCGGGCCCCTGGATCCCCTCGGGGAAGCCCGGGAAGTTCTCGACCTCGCTGGTGATCATCAGCTGCCCGCCGGACGCGTAGCCGCCCAGGACGATCGGCGCGAGGTTCGCGCGGGCGGCGTAGATGGCAGCGGTCAACCCCGCCGGGCCGGACCCGACGACGATCACCTTCGCGTCGGTGCGGCCCCCGGCGGAAGGGGCGGGGACGGGCACGCCGACCGGCGCGGCGAGTGGCTGCTCGTCGTCGCCCATGATCTGCAGCGGCTTGAGGCCGCCGAACCCGTCCGTACCCTGCGTCATTGTCGTCTGCTCCATGGTGCTCCGCGGTATCTCGTCCTCTGGATACCCCCTGGGAGTATCTTATCGCATCTGCGACAGGGGTCGCGCGAAGCCCGCCGCCGCCCGGTCGCGCAGCACCTGCACGGCGTGCGCAGGCCCCTGCGGATCGCGGAACAGCGTGCTGCCCGTGACGAACACGTCGGCGCCCGCGCCGGCGCAGGTCACGATCGTGTCGGGCGCGATGCCCCCGTCCACCTCCAGCCAGATCGGGCGGCCTGCCGCCTCGATCGCCGCCCGGGCGAGCCGCAGCTTGGGCTCCATGCTGGCCAGGTATGCCTGCCCGCCGAAGCCGGGGTTCACCGTCATGACCAGGACCAGGTCGACCAGGTCGAGCACGTTGACCACGGCCTCGACCGGCGTCGCGGGGTTGACGGCCACGCCGGCCCGGCCGCCTGACTCCGCCACGTGCATCAGGCTGCGGTGGAGGTTGTGGGTCGACTCGGCGTGGACGATCACGCGCTCACAGCCGGCTTCCACGCAGCGGGCGATCAGCACGTCCGGGTTGGCGACCATCAGCTGCGCCTCGAACGGCAGCGACGTGTGGTGCCGGGCTGCGGCGATCACGTCCGGGCCGAACGTGAGGTTCGGCACGAAGCACGCGTCCATCACGTCCCACTGGATCCAGTCGACGCCGGCGGCCTCGAGCGTGGCCACCTCCTCGCCGAGCCGTGACAGGTCGGCCGGCAGGACCGAGGCCACGATACGGGACCCGGGGGCTGCGGCATCGGGAGAGGACGTGCGCCGCTCGTCGGGATCCGGCATGTGCGCTCCTCCCTGGCTGGTACGCGGGATGGTCGATCCGCGCCCGACAAGGGTACGGCTACTGCCCCATCGCGTGCACCTGGGGCACCACGTCGCGCCCCACCAGCTCCAGGATCCCCGGCTCGGACACGTTCCGGAGAGAGAAGATCGCGTGCTGCGAGCCGGCCTCGTGCCAGCTGCCGATCCGGTCGACCATCTCGGATGGGGAGACGGTCTCACCGCCGCCGTCCCGGCTGACGTGGAAGCCGTTGAGGTTGGACCGCTCGATCTCGTCGAAGGGACGCCCCGCCTCCTCGCAGCGCTCGCGGAGCACGGCGTACTTGTGCCGCAGGTTGTCGGCCCCGCCGAAGATGTTGGCCGCGTCCGCATACCGCGCGACCAGCCGGAGCGTCTTCTGCTCCCCGCCACCGCCGATCATGATCGGCGGGTGCGGCTTGTGGATGGCCTGCGGGCTGTTCAGCATCTGCTCCAGGTGGTAGTGGCGGCCGTGGAAGGGTTCCTCCGTGCCGCGGTCGCCGGACCACATCGCGTGGACGATCTGCAGCGTCTCCTCGAGCATCTCGAAGCGCTGACCCAGCGGCGGGAAGGGGAAGCCGAGCCCCCTCGATTCCTGCTCGTTCCACGCCGCGCCGATCCCGAGCCATGCGCGACCTCCGGACAGGACGTCGAGGGTCGTGGCGAGCTTGGCCCAGAGCCCGGCCTGCCGGTAATGGATGCCGCCCACCATCAGGCCGAGGGTGGCGCGCCTCGTCAGCGCCGCGGCGTAGGCGAGCGCGGACCAGCCCTCGAGCATCGGCTCCTTTGCCGTCCCGACGCTCGGGATCTGGAAGAAATGGTCCATCACCCAGATCGAGTCGAAGCCGGCCTCGTCGGCGGCGCGGACGACGCGCGCGAAGGTGGGGCCGATCTCGGCATCGCCGCCCGGCCAGGTGAACCTGGGGATCTGCAGTCCGATCTTCATGACCGGCAGGGTACCGCGACTCCGGTCATGGGCTCGTGTCGGGCATGCCTGTTGCCCCGCGGACGCGACTACCGTGTGGCCCGTGACGGCGACAGACATTGCTCATTCCTCTCCGATCGCGGCAGGTGCCGGCACCCCGGGCCGCCCGCAGGACGAGCACCCGCCCTGCGACCGGTGCCTGCTCAAGGCCGACGCGGCAATCCCCGGCTTCCAGTCTCTCGACGGCTGCTCCCAGCGGCCGATCAGCGACCCGGTGCATGACCACGAACCTGGCCCGCAAGCACGCAGATGACGTACGCCGAGTGGCGGCCGCCCACGGCGCCATGAGCGTTCGGCTGTTTGGATCGGTGGCGCGGGGCACGGCATCGACCGGCAGCGACGTGGACGTCCTCGTGCGTCTCAGCCCCGGACGGGACCTGCTTGACCTCATCGGGCTCAAGCAGGATCTGGAGCGCCTGCTTGGCTCGCCCGTCGACGTCGTGGAGGAGTCCGGGCTCAGCCCGTACCTGCGCGACGCCATTCTGCGCGAGGCTCGTCCCCTGTGACGCGCGACGAGGTCTACCTCCGGCACATCCTGGATGCGATCGAACGGATCGAGTCATACGCCGGGCGCGGGAAGGAGGCCTTCCTGTCCGACACGCTCGTACGGGACCAGGAGCCAGGGTCCCCGGGTCGCAGGTGGCAGGCATGCGGGACGTGCTGATCCACCAGTACTTCGGCGTCAACCTCGACACTGTCCGGGCGACGGTTGAACGGCGACTACCGGACCTGAAGCGGGCGGTGTTGCGCCGGCTGGAGGCCCTCGAGCGCTGAGGCTTGAGGACTCGATCGTCCTCAAGCCTCAGCTGGGATCACGCGAACAGGTCGAACGCCTCCGGCATGACGACGTCGCGGACGATGGATCCCTCGCCCGCCGGGAGGGGGGCGCCGCGCACGAGCACGATGGGCCGGCGTGACGTCTTCCCCGAGGCGAGCTCGGCCGCCGCGCAGATCTCGTCGGCGACGGCCACGACCGTCGCGTGCATCTCGCGGCCGCCGGTGTCCTCCAGGCCGCGGTAGTCGGCCAGCGGCGCGAAGCCGGAGACGCCCAGCGCGACATCCGTGATGCCCCAGCGCCAGGGGCGGCCGAACGAGTCGGCCACGATCACGGCCAGGTCGATCCCCAGCAGGGCGGCGAGCCCGGCCCGGATGCCGGCCGCCGAGGCGTCGGGATCGTCGGGGAGCAGCGTGACCAGGTCGGGCGCGTCGGTGTTGGAGGCGTCCACCCCGGCGTTCGCGCAGACGTAGCCGTGACGGGTGCGGGCGACGATCACGCCACGATCCATGCGGACCACCCGCGCCGACTCGCGCAGCACCACCTCGACCTGGCGCGGGTCCCGGCTCCAGCGCTCCGCGAATGCGACGGCCTCGGGCCGGGGCGTCACCGTGCGCAGGTCGACCACGCGGCCCTCCGCCTTCGATACGACCTTCTGGGTCACCACCAGCACGTCCCCGGCGCGGGGCGCCAGGTCGGGATCCTGGGCTGCTCCCGCGCGAAAGGCGTCCGCGATCAGTGCCGCCAGGTCGTCGCCGGCCCGGACGTCGGGGAGCGGCGGAAGCGGGATCGCCAGGAGCCGGCCCGTGACCTCGCCCGGCGTGGCGCCGGGGGGTGGGCCGCCGGCGCCGGGAGCCGGGGGTGTCGCGCCGCCTCCCAGGTCCGGCGCCCCCGTTTGCGGCCGCCCGGCCGCGGACGGATCGGTCACGGCGCCGACCACGCGCCCGCCAGCCCGCTCGCCGCGCCGATGGCCTGCAGTTCGGCGAGGCGCGCAGGATCGAGCCGCTCGACGTCGGCGGGCGTGTCGAGGTCGAAGCCGAGGACCGGGTCCTCCACCAGCTGCACGCTCGCGTTCGCGGCGCGTGCCGCCTCCAGGTGCGCGCGCAGGCTCTCGGGACCGAACGCCGGCTCGATGGCGTCCGGAGGGGAGAGCAGCAACGCGTTGGTCCCGCTCCGGGCGTCCGCCGGGACGATGGCCACGAGAGGTCCCCCGCCACCCGCCGCGAGCGCGGCATCCGCCGCATCCCGCAGGCGCTCGAGCGCCTGGCGCTCGAGGAGCGGCAGGTCCGCGGGCAGCACGAGCAGCGCCGTGGCGCCGCCGGCCACCACGTCGTCCCGCCCGAGCCGGATCCCGTCGTTCAGGTCGCCGGCGCGCTGGCGCAGGGTGCGGGCCCCGACCCCGGCCGCGATCGACAGCAGCGCCCGGTCCGGGCTCACCACCAGGACGTCCGCGGCGCCGCCCCAGGCCAGCAGCATCCCGAGGACGTGACGCAGCATGCCCACGATCAGCTCTTCGCGCTCCTCCGCGTCCAGCGCGGCTCCCAGGCGCGTCTTGCCGCCCTCCAGGGTTCGCAGGGGCACCACGACGTGGAGTCGCGACAGGTCCGCGTGTCTCGCGTCACCCATGCCGGCGTCCCCGCGCTCAGCGGAGCACCGCGTCCGCGAGCCGGTCGACCTGGTCCAGCTCGGGCAGCGTCGGGAACGCGACGATCTCGTCGACCCCGAGGTCGCGATACCGCTGCACCATGGCGCGCAGCTCGTCCGGGGTCGTCGGCAGCCCGTCCGCCAGGGCCGGCCCCCGCTGGGGCCCGTAGTAGTCGACCACGAACGCCGCCGAGCGCGGGTCGGCACCCACTGCGAAGTAGGTGAGCACCGAGATCCAGGGCTGGCCGTCCCGGCCTGCGTCATGCCAGTCGGTCCGGACTCGCTCGATCAGCCCGGGCAGCGCGTCACCCGCACTGCTGCTGGCCGTCCAGCCCGCTCCCCAGCGTACCGTGCGCCGGATCGACGCGTCGGACGTGCCGCCGAACAGGAGCCGGGGCCGCCCGGCGCCGTCGACCACCGGCGCGCTGGTCCTGGTCGTCCCGTGTGGCGCGTCGCCGCGCCACACGTGGTCCATGACCTCGAGGGCCCGGTCCCAGTCGCGGCCCCGCGAGTGGAAGTCGCGTCCCGTCACCGCGTAGTCGTCGGGGCGCGCGCCCACCCCGAGGCCCAGCGTGAAACGGCCACTCGACAGCTGCGACACGCTCGCCGACTGCTTCGCGAGCAGCACCGGGTCGCGGGTCGGGCCGAGCAGCACGTCGGTCAGCAGGCCGATCGTGCGGGTCGCCCCGGCCACCGCCGCCAGCGCGGTGAGCGGCTCGTAGTTGGGGTAGGCGATCCGGTCGATCACGCCGAGCGTGTCGAAGCCGCGGAGCTCGGCCTGCCGCGCCCACTCGAGGACGGTGGCGCCCGGCACCCCGGGGATGACGGTCGGCAACCCGATCCCGATGTGCATCTCAGCTCTCCTGGTGCGTGTCAGCTCTCCTGGTGCGTGTCCCGACCGCGCCGCAGCTCGGCGGCGAACGCCAGCACCTCGCCGGCCAGCCGCGCCCGGTCCGCATCATCCTGCATGATGGCCGAGGTCGCGAGCGCGCGGATGCCCAGCGTCTCGATGGCGGCCATCTGTGCGTCGTCCACCCGGTCGATCACCAGCCCGTCCAGCAGGCCGGGGTACCGACCGGCGTAGTGGCGGGCCACGCCGAGCGCGCTGGACTCGCCCCCCAGCGTCTCGAACATGCGGTCCGCCGGGCCCTTCAGGGCGACGCCCGCCACGATCGGGCTCACCGCGACGATGGAGGCCGCCGCGCCTGTCAGCGCCGCCACCATGCCGGGGAGCGCCAGGATGGTCCCGATGCTGACGAACGGGTTGGACGGCGCGACCAGGAGCGCCTCCGCGGAGCCCACCGCCGACAGCACCCGTTCTGTCGGCCGGGCATCCTCGGCGCCGTCGAACCGGAGATCGAGCGCATCGTCGGCATGCCGGCGCGCCACGAACCACTCCTGGAAGTCCAGCCACCCGCCGGCCGTGCGCACGCGCGTGCGCACGGGCCGGTCGCTCATGGGCAGGATCCGGGCCCGGACGCCCAGCGCCTGCGCCAGCTCGCCCGTCACGTCGGTCGGCGTCGCCCCGTCGCGCAGCCGCCTGGTGCGCACGAGGTGGGTGGCCAGGTCGCGGTCGCCCAGGCGGAACCAGGTCGGCGCCCCGTACCTGCCGAGCATCTCGTGCGCCGACCATGTCTCGTCGCGCAGCCCCCAGCCGGTCTCAGGGTTGGCCAGCCCCGCCAGCGTGTAGAGCACCGTGTCGACGTCGGGAGAGATCTCAAGGCCGTGCAGCTCGAGGTCGTCGCCGGTGTTGACGATGACGGTCAGCTCGACGCCGGGGAGCATCGACAGCCCGTGCGCGAGTCTGGCGCCCCCCACGCCGCCGGCGAGCATGGTCACGCGGGTGGGGGAGTGTGAGGGGTCCTGTCCGGAGGTCGGCCGCCTTTTCCGCTCCGCCCGGGCGGCACGACCCGCCGGCCACCCCTCGTCCTCGCCACGTACAGGCTGTCTCATGCCGTCAGCCCGGGCAGCACCTCGCGCCCGAACGCCTCGATCCACTCGCGCTGGTTGCGCCCGACGTTGTGCAGGTAGATCTTCGTGAAGCCCATGTCGAGATAGCGCTGGATCTCGCGCCGGTGGGTCTCCAGGTCGTCCGAGATCAGCATCCGCCCCTTGAAATCGTCGATGCGCACGAGCCCGGCGATCGCCTCGAAGACCTGCGGCGTGCGGATGTCCTGCTTGGAGAACTTCATGCCCCCGTTGGGCCACTCCTCGAGCGCGTTGCGCTCGGCCTCCGGCTGCGTCGGCGCCCAGGACAGGTGGAGCTGCAGGATCCGCGGCATCGTGGAGGGATCCTTCCCCGCCTCCCGCGCCCCCCTGTCGAAGCGCGCGAAGACCGCGTCGATCTTCTCGTCGGCCGCGCCGACCGTGATGATCCCGTCGCACAGGCGTCCCGTCTTCTCGGCCGTGACGGGCCCCGCGGTCGCCACGTAGATCGGCGGCGGCGTCTCCGGCATGGTCCAGAGGCGCATGGTCTCCATGCGGAAGTGCTCGCCGCGGTGTTTGACGTCCTTGCCGCTGAACAGCTTCTGGATGATCTCGATGGCCTCGAACATGCGGGCGATCCGCTCCGCGACCTCCGGCCAGTACGGCGCCACGATGTGCTCGTTGAGCGCCTCGCCCGACCCGATCCCGAGCCAGAATCGACCGGGGTACATGGCCGCCATGGTCGCCGCGGCCTGCGCCACGATCGCCGGGTGCATGCGGAACGAGGGGCAGGTCACGCCCGGCCCGATGTCGCCTCGCGTGTGCTCGGCGGCCGCGGTCATGTAGGACCAGACGAACGCCGCGTTGCCCTGGCGCGGGACCCACGGCTGCACGTGGTCGGCGGCCATGATCCCGTCGAACCCGGCGGCCTCGGCGGCGACGGACCAGTCGACCAGGTCCCGGGGTGCGAACTGTTCGAGCATGGCCGCGTAGCCGATGCTGGGCTGTCCCATCTCCGAATCACTCCTCCAGGTGGGCCGTCACGCGGGTCGGCGACAGCACGAACGACACGCGCTCCTGCTCCCGGAACATGCGGATCTGCTCCTCGGCAGCGGCCGGGTCGTCCGCGTGGTAACGGCGGGACATCGCCGCGATGTCGGCCTGCGCTCGCTCCTGGTCGTCGATCGCCTCGACCTCGCCGCGCAGCGAGACCCAGCGGTACGCGTCCGCGACCGCCACGCTCACCCGCGGGTCCCGCCGGAGGTTGTCGGGCCAGCGCCGCCCCACCCGCGAGTTCAGCACGATCGCATCGCCGGCGAGCAGGTACCAGGCCACGGCCTGGTGGACGGCGCCGTCCGGGTCCAGGGTCGCGACCACCGCGAAGCGTCCCGGATCCTCGAGGAACCGCCGCACGCCCGGCGGGATCGCGAGGTTCGACGTCGTCGAGGTCATGCTACGGCGCGGGCTTCGCCAGGTCGCTGATGTTGACCAGCCTGTACTGCTGCGCGGTCTGCTTCGTGACGGCGAACCCGTTCTCGTCGGTCGCCGGGGCGTAGGCCAGCACGGACTCGCCCTTCGGCGCGAGCAGGCCCGCCAGGACCTTCGCCGTCTTCGCGGGGTCGGTGGTCGCCAGCCCGGTACCCTTGTCCAGGTACTCGGTGAGGGAGGCGAGGTACTCCGGGTACAGGTCGATCTGGCCGCTCTGGATCGCCGGCTGGACGACCTCCCGGCTCCCCAGGTTGAACTTGCGGGTCACCGTGTAGCCGTTCGCCTCGAGCTCCTGCGCGTACAGCTCGGCGAGGACGAGTTGCTCCGAGAAGTTCGTGGAGCCGACGACGATGGTGCCCTTGTTGGCGCCGCCGGTCGGCACGAAGCCGTTCTGCTGGAGCCAGGCCCGGGCCACGTCGGCGGGGTCCGTCTTGTCCACGGTCACCTGCTTGTTGAGCGACGTGAGCTGCGCCTGGGTCAGCTTCGCGGAGATCCCGTTCAGCAGCGTCGCGATGTCCGGGTGCTTCCGGAGCACCGCTGTGCGGATGACGGGGGCGACGTTGTCGGACGCCTGGAGGTGCTTGTCATCGTTGAGCAGGACGAACCCGTCGACCTGGATGCTCGGGTCCGACGTGAACAGGAGCCCCACCCCGATCCGGCCCGTCTGCAGCGCCGCGACGGTGAGGGGACCGCCCGCGTCGAGCGGCACGAACGACTTGAAGGTCAGGCATAGACCTTCTGGAGCCCGATCAGGCAGAACGGTCGCTGCGGGCATTCGGGCGGGCCGCCGAGGACGAGCCGGCTCGCGATCGAGTTCGCGGCGGCGGACGGTGCCGCAGCGGACGCGACTGCTGACGCCGGTGTCGACGCGGCCGCCGGGGTGACGGCGGGTGCGCTGGCCTGGCTGGATGGCTGGGTGACCGGCGCGACGGTGGCTGCCGGGCTGCTGCCCCCACCCGTCCCGCAGGCGCTCGCAAGCACCAGCGCGGACGCCCCGAGGGCCAGCATGCGGTGGAGCCGCACTGGGTACCCCCCTTTCCTGCAGGTCCCGCCCGGCTGGGTCGCCCGGCGGGGCCCCAGATTCTACGCCCGGACCTCGGGTGGGCAGTCGCGGCTCCGCGTGCGCCGCCGTGTCGCGGGCCGTTCAGGCGGCGGCCGAGCGGGCCGGGAGCGTCTCACCGCGCCGGTGCGCCCCGGTCGCACCGTGCGGCGCGGTCGCCCGGGCGAGGAGCCCGAACGCGGCGTCGGTGGCGATCGAGAGGAGCGCGACCAGCGCGGCCCCGGCCACCATCTTCGCGGTGTCCTGGGTCGCGAACCCATCGTAGATGTAGCGGCCGAGTCCCCCGCCCCCCGCCACCGCGCCCAGCGTGTACGTGGCCACGACCTGCACGGCCGCCAGACGCGCGCCGGTCAGGATCACCGGCAGTGCGAGCGGCAGCTCCACGCGCAGGAGCACCTGGGGCCCGCTCATGCCCATCCCACCGGCCGCCTCGATCAGGTCCGGGTCGACCGCGCGCATCCCGGCGTATGCGTTGGTGATCATCGGTGGGATGGCGAGCAGCACCATCGCGCCGAGGATGGGCCAGGTGCTGAAGTCCAGGCGCAGGTCGACGGCGATCGGGATCAGCATCAGCAGGAGCGCGAACGAGGGGAGGGCACGGCCCAGGTTGGCCACGCTGCTCACGATGAACGCGCCCCGGCCGGTGTGGCCCACGACCAGGCCGGCCGGCAGCGCGATGGCTGCCGCCGCGAGCACCGAGAGGCCCGAGGCCTCGACATGCTCGAGCACGCGCACCGGGACCCCGTCGGCACCCTGCCAGTGCGCGGAGTCCGTGAACCAGGCAAGGACCTGGAAGAGGAGCTGCATCGGTCAGCTCCTGCCACCGTGCGCACGTGCCCAGGGCGTGAGCGCGCGCTGCGCGAGCAGCAGCGCGGCGTCGGCGAGCACGGCGAGGGCGACCGAGAGGATGGCGCCGACGTAGATCTGGGTGGGGAAGAGGTTGATGAACCCGGCGAGCATCAGCTGCCCGAGGCCACCCTGCCCGATCAGCGCCGTGACCGTGACGAGCCCGATCGTGGTCACGGTGGCGATCCGAAGGCCGGCCATGATCACGGGGAGCGCGATGGGCAGCTCCACCCGCAGCAGCCGCTGGAGGCGCGTCAGGCCCATCCCGTCGGCCGCCTCCAGCACCTCCGCCGGGACGCCGTCGAGGCCGGCCAGGATGTTGCGGATCAGGATCAGCAGGGTGTACCCGACCAGGCCGATCTCCGAGGTGAGGGTCGACAGGCCGGTGACGGGGATCAGGAGCACGAAGAGCGCCAGGCTGGGGATCGTGTACACCACGCCTGCGGCCCAGGTGATGGGCGCCTCCGCGCTGCGGTACCGGTGCGCGGCGAGGGCCAGCGCAAACGAGATCGCCAGTCCGGCGGCCACCGCGATGACGGTCAGCACCACGTGCTGCTCGAGCGCGGCCCCGATCTCGTCGAGGTGCGCGGCCACCCACGGCCACCGCACCAGTGGCTCGCTCGGCATCGTGACCTCAGCCTTCCCGGACCGCGGATGGCGGGCCCGGCTCGCCGTCCTGGTCGTGCAGCAGCTCGGTGATCGCGTCGACCGTGACGAGGCCCACCGGTCGGCCCGCGTCGTCGACCACGATCCCGGACCGGACCGCCGCGTCGAGCAGGAGCGAGAGCGCGTCCCGAAGGGTCGTGCCGCGCTCCAGGAGCGGCGACAGTCGGGTCGCCGAGCCGGCGTCCACCGGCGCCGAGTCGGGGAGGGGGTTCGCGTCGACCCAGCCGACCGGGAGCCCCCGGTCGTCGACGAGGAGCAGCCAGCGGGGCAGCCGCCCGTCCAGGCGCGCGCGCACGGCGCCAGCCGGCTCCCCGACGGTGGCGACCGGGGCCGGCTGCAGGGGGAGCTCCTCGACCCGGCGGAGGGTCAGTCGCTTCAGCGCCCGATCCACCCCCACGAACCGGGCGACGAACTCGGAGGCAGGGTGCGCCAGCAGCTCGGCCGGCGGCGCGAACTGTGCGAGGGTGCCGCCCTGTCGCATGACGGCGACGAGGTCGCCCATCTTGATCGCCTCGTCGATGTCGTGGGTGACGAACATGATCGTCTTGCCCAGCTCGCGCTGCAGCCGCAGCAGCTCGTCCTGCAGGCGGGCCCGCACGATCGGATCGACCGCCCCGAACGGTTCGTCCATCAGCAGCAGCGGCGGGTCGGCGGCGAGGGCACGTGCGACCCCCACGCGCTGGCGTTCTCCCCCCGAGATCTCCGATGGGTAGCGGTGCATGTACCGGCCCGGATCCAGCCCCACGAGCCCGAGCAGCTCCTCGGCCCGCTCGCGGCGCCGTCCGTCCGGCCACCCCAGGAGGCGCGGCACGACCGAGACGTTCTCGGCGATCGTCTGGTGCGGGAACAGCCCCACCTGCTGGATCACGTAGCCGATCCCGCGGCGCAGCTCGGTGGTGTCCCGCGCCGCGATGTCCTCCCCGTCGATGAGGATCCGGCCGGCGGTGGGCTGGATCAGCCGGTTCACCATCTTGAGGGTCGTGGTCTTGCCGCACCCGGACGGGCCGACCAGCACACAGGTCGCGCCGGCGGGCACCGAGAAGCTCAGATCGTCGACCGCGGCCAGGCCATCCGCGCGCTTCGTGTACCGCTTGCTGACGTGTTCGAGCGTGACGGTCGCCGCGCGGCGAGGCTGCGGGGGCGTCCCGGGGGCGGAAGCTGGCACTGCCGATCCTCGGTGCGTGTGCCGACCATCGTACCCGCCGACGGTCCGGGGGCAGATCCGGCGCGCCACCGTGGGGTTCGCGCTACGCTCTTGTTCCATGCCCGACCCGCGTCTCCCGGCGACGGCCCTCGACCCGACCCTGGCGTCCGGGCCGCACGATCGATGCGTTCGCTGCGGCCGCCCCACGCCGCTCG
>JAJYNP010000185.1 GCA_021786265.1 Chloroflexota bacterium | reverse complement strand
CGCGCCTCCCGGCCGTGTCCGGCCGGGCGCTCGGGCCGAGCCCGGGACGCGGTTCAGCGCGCCGCTCCGCGACGCCCGTGACCAGTCGGTAGACGGAGAGGAAGACGACGGCCGCGGCGGGGACGAGGTACGCCCAGGTGGCCCAGGACGCCGCGGTATCCGAGCCGGACGTGATGCCGTGCGCGGTCACGCCGGCGAAGCCCAGGAACGTCAGGTAATGGATGAGCCGCCAGGCCCGCTGGCCGATCCGGCGGCGCAGGTAGAAGCTGCCGGTGACGATGGCCACGACGTAGAAGGCGAGCTGGCCGACGGCGACCGCGACCGGCGCGTACGGCGACGCGAACGGGATCGCGATGGCGACGAGCGTGAACGCGTACGTGTGATCGCCCAGCAGCAGCAGGCCGTGGAGGGCAGACAGCGCCACCCCGACCAGCGCCAGGTCCTTGTGCAGGGCGAAGCTGACGGGACGGTGGGCGATGGCATCCAGCAGCTTCGTGGAGAGCAGCAGGCCGTAGATGACCGATCCGGCGATCGCGAAGTAGGCGAGGAAGCCCGTGGCGCGCACCCCGTACCAGGCGAGCCTGCCGGGCGCGAGGGCGGCGGTGGCACCGAGCGCACGCAGCGCGTCCGGGAACGTCGCGCCGATGACGATCCCGAGCATCGCCGAGATGGCCAGCCAGGCGGCCACGCGCACCGGCCGCGGAAGGCCTCGGTACACGGGGCCGCGACGCACGGGCCGGAGCCTGGCCGGCGTTGCAGGGGAATCGGGCAGCACGGGCATCTCGCTCACCGGACGCCGCTCACGCCGCCAGCAGCGCCAGCGTGGAGGGCAGGGCCAGCGTCTCGCCTCGCTCGGTGAGGATGACCGCGCCCGGAACTCCGGCTCGCTCCAGCAGGGGGAGGCCGTCGATGGAGCCGGCGATGACGGCCGCCTTCGCCAGCGCCTCGGCCCGAAGGGCGGAGCCGCAGACGACCGTGGCCTGCACCACGTCGGTGACCGCGGGGGCACCGGTGCGCGGATCGATCAGGTGGTGGCGCACCTCGTCGCCGTGGCCCCAGCGATGGACCGACGTGCCCGAGGTCGCCACACCCCAGCGGACGGGCCAGCCGGTGCGCGGCGACGACAGGTGGAGGATCGCGAGCGCGGCTCCGTCGGAGCGCGGGTCGTCCACGGCGACCGCCCACAGCTGCCCGGGAGCGCAGCGCACGGCGAGGTCGCCATCGGCGTCGATCACCGCGCCCGGCCACGAGGCCAGCAGCTCGAGGCCCCGGTCGGCCAGCCAGCCCTTCGCGACGCCTCCCAGGTCGAATCGGAGGCCGGGGGCACGGAGGACCATCGCCGTCCGGCGCGGACCGGATGTCAGCGCCCAGGTACCCGGCACCACGGCCCTTGGGGCCGCGGCAGGCAGCCCCTCGGCGAGCAGGCGCGCATCGAGCAGCGTGATGTCGACCAGGCCCTCGCTCGTTTCGGTCGCCTCCTGCCCGGCCCGCAGGGCGGCGGCCAGCGTCGGCCCAACCGTCACGCTCGATCGCGCGTCGGCATTGAGGGCGGAGAGCTCGGACGTCTCGAGGTGCCGGCTCAGTCGGTCGGCCCACCGACCCACCCGCGCAAGGACACGCCGGGCATCGTGCCGGGCACGCGCGTCCCCCGCCGCTGCGGCGAGGTGCACGACCAGGCGCCCGCCCATCGCGGTGGTCGCCACCGAGACCGGGACGATCGGCGCCGGTGGGGCCCCGCGCGACGCACGGGCTGTCCCGATCGCCTGATGGGCGGCGCTCACGGGACCACCTTGCCGGATTGCGTCGTCCGCACCACCACGGTCTGCTGGGCCGGCGCGGGGACCCTGGTCACGATGGTGATGGGCTTCGGGGCCTTCGCGTCGATCACCGTGGCGCCGGGCGGCGGAGACTGCCCGGGCGCGAGCTGGACGTACCGGACCGGGCGTTGGCCGGTGACCGTGGCCGAGCCGCCGGGTGTGGCGACCGGCGCCGGCACGACGGGGGAGGGCGGTACGACGATCGCGGTGATGAGCGCCGACAGAGTGGCGATGCCGCCGGCTCCGAGGGCGACGCGCAGCCTCGTCGGGTCCGGCCTGGCGGCGGCCGGGCGGGACGCGGCCCGGTGAGCCCCCGCCGACTGAACCCCGGCCGGCTGATCTCCCGCCGGGTGACCTCCCGCCGACTGAGCCCCCGCGGGGTCCGGGCCGGGTCGCGGCCCCATCAGTCGCCTGCGCCGTCGTGCTCGCCGCCGCCTTCGCCGTCGTTGCCCTCGCCCCCCGCGCCCGGCACCGTGACATGGACGATCTTCGGAGGCGCCGGGGGCGCCGTCTGGGTGACGTGGATGACCTTCGGGGACGGGGCGGGTCGCACGTACACCACCTCCGGCGCGAGGCTCCCGGCCGCGCTCGGCGACGAAGCCACGCTGACCACCGGAGCGACCTGGGGCGAGGCTGCGGCGCGACGGGCGGAGAGGTAGCCGTCGGCCGCGAAGACGCCGCCGACCGTCACGATGACGGCGAGCGCGGCGACCGCGAGGCCGGTTCGGTGGATGGAGGCGTTCATCGATGGGGCCCTCGTGCGAGCCCGGTTGTCCGGGCCCCGTCAATCCTGGGGACCCGCCCTGTGCCTGGCCTTGGGCGAAGATGAGGAACCTCCCATCAACGCCCCGGATCGGGGAAACGCCGGCACGCTGCCGGGACGGCGGTACACGCGGCGGAGCGATGCGCCGTCCATCGCGGGAGGCGCAACATGAGCGCCAGGTGGATGGCCGCGGGACTGCCGCCTGCGGCCGTCCACGTGCGCGGGGGGCCTTCGCCCGGCATCCTGCCGCGCGCCGCTCATTGGAGACTCTCCGCCCGCTCGCCCGGCGCTCATCGGGGTGGCTCGTCGTGCCACCCGAGCTCGTCCAGCGACACGAGACGCGTGGCGTTCGACCAGGAATCCGCGACGGGGAGACGTGCCGCGGCCACCAGGCGCACCCCTCCGGACGCCAGGAACAGGGCCGCGAACACCGGGTAGCCCACCGGCGCGGCCGCCAGCAGCGCCGCCCCGGCAACCTGCCCCGCCGCGGTGGCGGCCGCGGTGACCCCCACGAAGCGGCCCTGCTGCGTGAAGACCGTCGGGCCCGAGACCAGGCGGAACAGGCGCTCGTTGGAGGCCATCTGCACGATCGCGCCACCGGCGCTGACCAGGAGCGCAACGACGACGAAGCACGGCAGCGCGAACGGGTTCGCCGGGAAGCTGGCCAGCGCCAGGACCCAGCCGGTCCCGAGGCCGATGTAGGCGAGGCGCAGCAGCCGGGACGACGAGTGCCGGTTCAGCAGCCCGGCGCCGAACGTCGAGGCCACGACGGCGGCGGCGGAGGTGAGCGCCGACAGTGCGACGGCGACCGACGCGGAGGCGCGCAGCACGCTGATGATGAAGACGGCGTAATAGGGCGCGAGGCCCGATCCGAGGCTGGCCAGCGTGGCCACCCCGACGAACGCGTTCCAGCCGGGAGGCGGCGGTGCGGATGGCGCCAGGTGCGCCACGCGAACCCGGCCGGGACGCGGCAGCGTCGCGAGCGCCGAGAGTTCCAGGATCCCGGCCAGGCCGCCGGCGAAGAACGGCAGCGCGTAGGCGCCCGGCCCAAAGGCGCGCAACGCGGAGTCGAGCAGCACGGCGACCGCCGCCAGCAGCACGGCGCTGATGGCGAGCCCCAGGCCGACCACCCTGGGCGCCACGAACCGGCGCTCGTCCTCCGGCAGCGTGGCCGCGAACCAGGCCTGCAGGTT
>JAJYNP010000162.1 GCA_021786265.1 Chloroflexota bacterium | reverse complement strand
GAGGTCCCGCACCTCGAGCAGGAGGCCGGCCACGCGTCCGAAGTAGAGGGGAACCAGGGCGGCCACCAGGCGGTCCAGGGGGAGCACGCGGCGCCGGGCCGCCACGCACACGTCGTACACCACGCGGGCCCACGCCTCGTCGGGGAATGCGAAATCGCCCGGCTCGAGGGGGTGGCGGGGGGTGTCGGCGCGGGCCGCGCGGTCGGCGGCGGCGCCCGCGTCCGTGGCGAGGTCGCACACCATCTCGGCGGTCTGGGGGGCGAGCATCCGGTCCCACTGCTCGCCCTGGGCCAGGCGGCCCCGGTGGAACTCCTCGAGGAGCCGCAGGAAGTCGATCTGCAGGGGCGGCGGTTCCACGATCCGCTCGAAGCCGTACGCCGGGACGTCGTGCGACCCGCGCACCTGGAGCCAGCGGTCGGCGTGGCGCTCGGTGAGCCGGAGGATGGTGGAGAGGACCTGGCTGAACATGGGACCGAGGTCCGCGCCCGGATCCTTGGGATCGTGCACCTTGGCCCCCAGGCGGGCCTGGCAGACCGCGAAGCCACCGGCGATCGCGCTGGTCGTCATCCAGATGTCGACGCCGAACCGGCTGACCTCGGGGGTCCAGTCGTCCTGCTGCAGGTAGTGGTCCACCAGGTCGCCGCTGACGCCGAAATCTCCCCCGATGGGCTGGCGGATGCGCAGCCCGTACAGCGCGCGGGTCAGCGGGTACGTGACGGTGTTGGTGATCGTCCCGTCGTTCTTGTGCCGGGCATAGAGCGGCGAGACGAAGTCGAAGCCGCCCTTCAGGATGGGGCCGGCCAGAAGCTCGATCCACTCGGGCAGGATCGAGCGCAGGTCCGAATCGACCACCACCAGCGCCTGCACTTCCAGCGCCCGTGCGACCTCGAACACGGTCCGCAGCGCGGCGCCCTTCCCGCCGACGCCGTCGACCTCGGGGTAGGTCAGGCTGATCCGCTGCAGCCGGTTGCGCGGCCGCACCAGGAGGATCCGCTCGACATAGTCGGGAGGTTCGGTCTCGACCACCACCCGCTGCGTCCCGTCGGGCGAGCCCGCGTCGGCGTTGACCAGCACCGGGCGCAGGTCGGGGAAGTACTGCACCAGGCCCGCCTGCGCCGCGCGCGCCACGTGACCGATGGTGGCGGCGTTCCGGAAGCTGGGGATGCCCACCATGATGTCGGCACGGCCGACGCGCTCGACGGCATCGCGGAGGGCGGGCGGAACCGGCGACGGCATGAACCTACTGTAGTCCAGGCGGTCCGCGATCAGCGGCCGGGACGCGGTGGGGCCGTCACGCGCCGCGGCGGCTCCTCGAACGTCACGGCGCCGGGGCCCCCGACGTCGATCGCGACATCCGGTGGGAGCTCGCGCGCGAGGATGTGGAGCGTGTCGTCGGCCGGGGGGAGGCCGGCGGCCACGAAGGCGGCCGTGCGGGTCGCCACCACGGGGGCCCCGTCCGGCACGCGCAGGCGCAGCGGCCGCCCGAGGGCCGCGCGGGTTGCCACGGCCAGCTCCAGCACTTCGTCGCCGTCGCCGGCCACCAGCGCCGCCCACGGCCGTTCGTCGGCCGCGATCGCCTCGCCCAGCGGCACGATCGCGAGCGCCCACCGCGGGCGACCTCGAGCACCGCCGCGCTCGACGACCAGGACGTCGCCGGACCGGACGTGCGCGGCGAACCGGCTGATGGTCAGCTCCTGGAAGGCCCAGCTGCGGAACTCGTACAGGCGATCCCCGAGGGCGAACGTCGGGTCGGCATCGACCCGACGCCACCACGACTCCCAGGCCTCCGGGGCGGCACCCGGGTCCAGCAACAGGCCGGCGCGCCGCAGGCGTCGACGGGCGATCTCCCTGGTGAGCGGTCCCCGGCCGGCCGGTGCTCCCGCCGGCGCGGCGAGTCGCCGGCCCGACCCCGGCTCGACCGCGGCATCCTCCGGCCCCGGTTCCTCCACGCCATCCGGCGCCTCGTGCCGGCCGGCGGCGGCCACCGTGTCCCCGGGCTCGTCCCCGGTGGCCAGTGCGGCACTGTCGAGCGGGATCTCGCCCTCCGCCTCGTCGGCCAGGTCGGCGAACGCGTCCTCGTCCGCACCGGCGGCGTGGGCCTCCGCATCCTCGGCGTCCTCGGCCTCGTCGCGGGGGGGCTGGTAGCTGCGCCACGGCCGGAGCACCCGGAACCCGTGGTGCGCGCCGAGTCGATGCGATCCCTCGTTGCCCGCGCCCGTCGCATACCGGACGCTGGTGGCTCCCTGCGCCCGGGCCCACACGAGACACGCCCCGTGCAGGAGCCGCGCGACGCCGCGGTTGCGCACGCCCGGGTCCACCCGCAGGCCCTCGAGCCACGCCTCGTCGGGGGACAGCATCGCCACGCGGGCGATGCCGATCGGGCGGTCGGGGTGAAGCAGGCGGCCGAACAGGTCGAGTTCGCGGTGCACGTTGGGGGTCGCGACCAGCAGCACGCCGTCGGCCGCCTGGAGCCAGGATCCCCACACCGTCGGGATGTAGTCCCAGCCGTCCCACGTCGCGCGGGCGAAGTCGAGCACCGCGTGGGTGTCCCCCGGTCTCGCCCGGCGGACCGAGATGGCGAGGTCGGGTTGGCGCTCGACGGAATCCGCTCGACCGGTCATGCCGATGGCACGCGCATGGGGGCTGCCCCTGCGCTACTCAGCCCCGCTGCTGGCCGGCCAGCGCGACGGTCCACTGGTCCGTCTCGGCGCCCGGCCGGTAACGGCTGTTGGCCGCCTTCAGCATCACGCCCGCGAACCCCGCGGCGCGCCAGCTGCGCATCCAGCCGTCCACCGGCGGGCGCGTGTACGGCGACAGACGGACGAGCTCGCCGACCTCCACGAGCGAATCGAGCAGGCGCTTGCGCTCGAGCAGCGGGACGTCGAAGAGGTCCTGGCCGTCGACCCGGAGGAGATCCACGGCCACGAACGCCACGGGGCGCGGCTCGCCGTCGTCGATGGGTGGCGCGACATCCGGATCGATGCGATGCCCCATCACGATGTTGCCGCTGCGGCGGCCGATGGACACCAGCGCGACGTTCTCGCCCGGGCGCGTGGCCTGGTCCGTCAGGTAGCCATCGATGACCGCGTCCGCGGCCCCGACGGCGACACGCAGCGCGGCGGTGACGGCCGGCTCGAGATCCGAGGCGTCCTCGCCGTCGTCGTCCAGGATCGCGCACCAGGTCCCGCCGTCCGGCGTGGGCCGCGACCTGTCCAGGTGCGCCAGCACCCGGGTCCCCCGCCAGAGCGGTTCGATCAACGGATCGGAGATCGGACGCGCGCGCCGGCTCGGGCGGGCGTGCTGGGGCCGCCAGGCAAGCGGATCGGACGGGATGTCTGCGACGTCGGCCACCTCAGCATGCTACCCCCGCCCTGTATCATCCCGCGGATGGTCAGCGACGCGGTCGCCGGCGGCGCCGGTCTCGTGGCACTCTCCCCGGCCGACGAGGCCCACAACCGCTCCCGGCTCGGCGTGTCGTCGTGGGCGCTCTACGACCTCGCCAACACCATCTTCAGCTTCAACATCATCAGCTACCTCGCGCCGCTCTGGGTGCTGGCCCTCTATGAACGGCTGGGCCGCGGCCAGGGCGAGGCGAACCTGGTGTGGGGCGTGGCGGTCGGCATCTCGATGCTGCTGAACGCGATGGTCTCGCCGGTCATGGGCGCGGTCTCCGACCGGGCGGGCGTCCGGAAGCCGTTCCTGTTGTTCTTCACCGTGCTGTGCATCCTGCCGACCGCGGTCGTGGGCTTGGTGGGCGATCCGCTCGGCTTCGACGTCC